>NZ_JACJRC010000010.1 GCF_014697025.1 Alkalinema sp. FACHB-956
AACCGACTACTCTGTCAAACAACCCCCGTTCGCTCAACCCTTCTGGCTCTCTTGACGCTCTCAGTTGTCTTTACAATACCGGCATTCCCAGGACTTGAACAGCTTTTTGCCATACTGAGAATTGCTGGAAAACCCAATTAAGTATTGATAATTAAGTATTGGCCGTATTTTGTATTATTTGCTACAGACTGCCCGTGAATCGTAGCGTTGATCTACAGCTTGACTGCCAGAATTTAGCGTTTGGCTAAGAGACAATCTACCCATGATGTTTGTGCTTGCATCGAGAGATTGGCCTGCGTAGCCGAATCAGTATTTGGATTACCAGGGAATGTATTTTCAGAATTCTCTCCAGAATTGACCACAGTGTTTTCGATCGCGTCTCCAGAACCATTGGAAACCCCGTTCGTGGGAATTAAACCCACCACATGGGGAACCGGACGTGGCGTATAGGCCACCAACGATTCTCCCTGAAATGCCAGTGATGTGCTTGCCCCAGAATCCAACATCACGGCGTCACGATAGCCTGCCTTCAGCAATTTCTGTCCCAAATTCACCGAGCCGATCGGATCCTTGGAAACCCCAATCATCGGCTGACCCGATTGATTAATCCCCCAAAAGGCCCGATGTCGTTCCGCATTGAAATCAAATAAATTCCCAAAGGCGGCCTCCGGTTGGGCTTGCCCGTCTCGTACAAGCCATGCTGCCGCCACAAACGCATCCGTCACCTTAGGCATTTCTGCCTGAATCCCCGCTAGGGAATTATGCTTTGCGGCATCAAAGGGAATATAGCGCACTTCCTCCGGACTAATCAGGACCAAAGGCCGACCGTTGAGGCGCAAGTTTTCCCGATCGTTCCCCGGCACAAATTCCCCTGAGGTTTGGCTGTAGACCGGGCCAATCATCTTATTGGAATCGAGAAATTCCAAGGAAAAGAAACCACCATCCACCCCTGCGATCGCTGGTGTTCCCGCTAGGATGGCAGGCACCTGATCCCTTGTCTTGGCATGGATAGTCATCGGTTTACCGCCGGAGATGAAGACAAATCCAGTGTTCTCGATCGTCGGTTCCTGCTTCTGGATCGGCGACTGGAAATCAAAACCCACATTCCACTTGGGTAACGGTGCTCCCCCCCAAGCTTGATCCAACATCTCCGCAATGCGCGACTGTCCAATGCGCCCGATCGCTAACAAACTTTCCGACTGACCCGCCAAGCGCTCATCCAAGTCATTCATGGTGAGTGCTGCACTGTAGCCCGCCTGCTGCACAAAATTAGCAACTTGCTGGTTATATTTGCCCTCGGGATAGGTAAAGTAGTGAATCGGAATCCCTAGTTCGCGCTCCAATACCTGCTTTGATTCGGTCAGTTCTGTCTTCAGTTGCGCTTCGGAGACTTTTGTCAAATCTGGCGGATGGCTGACACTGTGAGCCGCGATCGTAATCAGCGGATCCTTGGCCATCTCCCGCAGTTGCTCCCAATTCAAACTCGATCGGCCCATCTTCTTGCCCACCTTGGCCGTGTAAATCGAGAAGGCAGCGGGATAGTTGTACTTTTTCAACAGCGGGTAAACGTGGGTATAGTGGCCTTCATAGCCATCATCAAAGGTCAACAAAATTGGTTTTGGGGGCAGTGGCATCCCCGTGCGCAGGTGCACCATCAACTGATCCAGACTGATGGGCGTGAGGTTCTTATCCCGAATCGCTTGCAAATGGGCTTCAAACTCAGCGGGAGTGACATCAAAACTGACTTGCTTCTCCGGCAGAATGTCGTGGTACATCATCACCGGAACCCGTGCTGCCCTAGCCCGCTCATGGATTTCGGGAAACGGTTTGGGATTGAGCATTGCCCCTAGGTTGGGGATTAACTGATCTGCCAGGTAGTTCAACGCGATCGCTGAAGCGCCCACTGCGGTTGTATCCTGTACCAACGGCTTCGCCAAACTGACCCAGGTGGACACTGGAATTCCTACGGTGGCGCATTGGGTAGGGGCCGACTGGCTAGACCTTGCATCTCGACTCGGTTGGGCGGCTGCCGGAGAGATCAAGGGCGCACTGAAAGAACTACTCCACAGCAGACTAGCGCTCAAACCCAGGAGGGCGTTCCAACGCACCAGAAATCGCGATCGCACAACAGTCATGGGAGATGTCCGGGAAGTAATGGCAAGAAGGAGAGTCACACACGTACCTCATCCTCATTAACGCGGGCAATCTCGATCGTTCCGGCTAAATTGACTGCCAGCCCTAGAATTTTCTGCGATGGGGCAGTTGCAAGGATGGGTGAACGCTTTTATGACAAGGGCTGGATAACATGGCTAGAGAACTACGCTATCCAAAGTGCAGCAAAAGCATGACCCGCAGGAAAATCAAAGGGGTGGGAAATCAAAGGGGCAACGAGATTGAGAAGGGCGTTTGAAAAGGCTTTGGAAAGGGTGTTCGGAAATGTATTCTATTATGTCTGGGAAAAAGAATGTATGTCTGGGAAAAAGAATGGCATCTGAAAAGTCTAAAGAATTTGTTTCAAATTTAGAAACTTTAGGGGGGTGTCCACAAATTCAATGGCAGATTGATAGGACATAGGATTCTTTGGAGATGAAGATTTATGCTATCCAATGCTGCCCGGAAGTTGTCTCAGCCAGTCTCGCCCTCACAGTCGTCTTTGCAGTCATCCAGCGCCACCCGATCGCGATCCCGTTACTGGGCTATCTTACCGATTCTGCTTGGGATCATGGCCTGTAGTGTGGCACAACCCGCGATCGCGGCGGAAAAGTTACTGCGGACCTTAACGGTCACCGGTCGCGGGACCGAACGGATTCCCACCACGTTGACCCAAGTGCGTTTAGGCGTGGAAGCCCAAGGCAAAACGGCCAAGGAGGTGCAAGCGGAGGTGGCACGGCGAGCCACAGCGGTGGTGGAACTGTTGAAGGCTCGTAATGTGGAAAAACTGGAAACAACGGGGATCAACCTGAGCCCAAACTATGACTATCGAGATGGCAAACAAATCCTGGTGGGCTATGTTGCCTCGAACATGGTGAGCTTCCGTATTCCCACCGCCAAGGCCGGAACCATTATGGATGATGCGGTCAAATCGGGAGCCAGTCGCATTGACGGTGTGAGTTTTATTGCTACGGATGCCGCGATCGCCGATGCCCAAAAGGTCGCCCTGCGCAAAGCGACCCAGGATGCTCAAACCCAGGCGAATGCGGTCCTCAGCTCCCTGAATCTGACCTCCAAGGAAATTGTCAGTATTCAAGTCAATGGGGCCACTCCGCCGACCCCTCGGCTGTATGCTGCTGATAATTTTAAACTCCGAGCCGAGGCAGCCTCTACCCCAGTGATGGATAGTGAGCAACCCGTAGAAGCGTCCGTCACGCTCGAAATCAGTTACTAGCGCCCACAGGAGCGGATGAGCCAGGACAATTCATCCAGCTAATACCCCTGTCCATCCGCTCCTGGGTCAACCCATGACCCCTTGACTCCAGGATCTAGGGGCGATAATCCCAGCGATCGCCCCGATCGAGCTTGGCTAACAGTTGCAAGATTAATTTTCGATCCTGGGTTGTGGGCTTGACCGTGAGATACTGTTCCAGATCTTGGCGGGCCTCTACCCAGCGATTCATTTGATAGTAAATAATGCCCCGATCGCGCAATTCCGTTGGCGTATCTGGGAACAGCAACAGAATGCGATCGATCGCAGCTAAGGACTTGTGGTTATTTCCAGAATTGATGTAAGTGGCTTTGAGGTTCACTAGCATCCGCGCTAGAAATTGCCGATTGCTCACTGGGGTTAACCAATTAGGGTCAACCCTAAAGTTGGGATTCTCTGCTTGCCCTAGCAATACTGCACAGTCGTCTTTAAACAAGACTTCGCCTCGGTTAAACGCATCCACGTAGAGATCCATCTCGCCTACCACCGGACGAATCAAAAAATGGCCGGGAAACCCAATGCCCACCATCGGAAAGTGAATGCGTTTCGCGATCGCGAGGTACACCAACGACAGGGTAATGGGAATCCCCAAGCGGCGATCGATCACCTGATTGAGATAACTATTACGTGGATCGTAGTAATCCGATTGATTGCCGGAAAAGCCTAAATCATCATAGAGATACTGATTAATGGTTTGAATGACTTTCAGGGGATACCAGGTATCTGGCAATCGGACTTGGACTGCTTCCGCCATCCTATCCAGCGTATAGAGATATTCCTCCACATTCAGGGTGGGATCTTCTTCTTGGGCAATGTATAGAGCAGCCCGTTCCAAGCAAATTTGCGCCTCAGGCTGACAAATTTCTCGAATAAAACACTGCCGAGCAAGCGAGAATTGCATAGAGACTGATCAATGAGGAACTAATAACGACTGGCGATCGATCAAAAAGGAATGCTTATCACAAGGAAGACTGAGGACCAAGTCTGTAAGCTCAGGAAGTCTGTAAGCTCAGGAAGTCTGTGAGCTTAAGTATGTAGGCTCGCTCATAATTTAGCGCTTTTTGCAACGGAAATACATGGCAGCCAGCCAATCTTCTCATTGGCTCATGGGTCTTCATAGTCTGCCCCGGAGCCATATTTCCATGCAGCTAAGCGACAATGCCAGAGATACTGCCGATCGGGGGGGAGGGTGGCAATCCAGGTTTGTAAAGAATTTATAAACGATCGACTCCACCAATGCAAAACCGTATAGGTCGCTAAATTCCCGTAATGTCCCAACCAATCGAACAATGCAGGCAAGCCCACTTGAGGTAGGATTTTGACAATGAGTAATGGGTGGGCGATCGAAGCTTTAGCCAGGGTTTTAAACAGCGGTACGAATTGCACCACATCCTGCAAAAAGGGCTTCAGGACTGGATCTCCCAGCGTTTGCATTTCTTGGAAAATATCGCGTAGCAATTGATTGATTTGATCGGGTTCTAGGGTTTGCTTGACTCCAACACTCATCGATTTCTGGAACAACCAAGTGACTTGTAAATTGGGTTGGTAGGGTTGCAATTGTCCTAACGATCGCCGATCGAGTACATCAGCCTGTAACGCTTCATCCAAGCCTTGGGTCAGGCGTTCCAAATGCCGCACCATCGCTCCAAAGCCACCAAAACTTAAGGGCGACTGCGCTCCGCTACTATCCCCGATCGCTAAAATCCGATCCCATTTCGGCTGTAAGGGACTGTTGCGGTAGCAGGGAAACATGCCAAACAAAGCCCGCTGGAATTGCAACGCTTCTAATTCGATCGATTGATAACTGGGGAGAAGTCGAAAATATTCATCAAACAACGTTTCTAGGGAAATCCGATCGGGTTCCGCATCCAGATAGGTAAACAGATAGGTTGTGCGGCCATCCCGTGCCGGAAACGCTTCCCAGAAATATTGGCATTGATTTTGAATCGGTGTGAAGGAGGCAATCAGATCCCCCGCCGGATTCTCTGGAAAACCTGTAGCACAGGTACCAACGACTAAGCAGACCGCATCGGGTTTCTGTCCGTTTCTGGCTTGGCGCGTTACCGGGGAAAAATGCCCCATAACATCCAGCATTAAGCGGGCAGTCAAGGGGGTATCCGTCGATCGCACCGCCACCCCATTGGGATGCACCGTACAGCCCTTAAAAGGCGTCTGTTCCAATAAATCTCCGCCCGCATCGAGAAATTTTTGTTTCAGGAGGGCTAATAACTGAACGGGATCAACTCCGATATTTAAAACATCCTTAACCCAAATCTCCTGCTCCGCAAAACTGATGCGAATGGGATTAAATTCTGTCGCGATCGTTGTTGCCAATTCTGCTTCCGTTAGTAATCCCAATTGCACAAATTTCTGTAATTCCTGGCGGGAAATATTCCACTCCTGCACCCGCCCCTGCAGAATTCCCTGCTCCAGCAACGCCACTCGGTAACCGCGCTGGGCCAACACCGCCCCAACTAAAATGCCCAACGTTCCCCCACAGATCAGCACATCCCAGGCGATCGTCGATAGGGGTTGGTCACTGGTTTCGACCACCTGCGGCGTGGGAATGGTGCCTTCCCGTAGGGATTGCCAAAGCTGGTCTGCCCGTTGCAAGCCTGCATAGGAGCCCAGCGGGGTGAGAATCGATCGGGTAAGGGACATGGGTATTACGGCAAAAACAGTCAGAAACCAAAGGTGGCCTCCCTAGGCAGCGCCTCAGGGATTCTACCAGCAGTTTACAAGGTAACCATTCCCCATTGCATAACCCCTATGCCACCGAGCCGTGGAGCTGCTGGGAATGCCGATCGGCGGACTGGAGAAACTCCACTAGCCATTCCTTAATCAAATGGGTGGCACGGCAATCATCTTCGTTATAGACCAAAATCGAGTCCAGGAAAGACCGATCGCCCGTCTGCAACCATTGGGCATACCAGTAAATCGACTGGGCACCGTTGGCGCTGGAATCCCGCCATTCAAAGCCAATCCAGCGGGCAATATTTTTCAGGGCATAGCTTTCTACGGGCAAGGTAGCTACCCGAGTGACGACTTCATGTAAATCGATAAACCGAGGCAGCATGGGTTGAATCAGGTGCTGCGGTGTGTCATACAGCTTGGCCAACTTGTTGACCGTCTGCACTTCGTAGGGGCAAAAATGAAAAATGGGCGCATCTGGATACGCCCATACCAAATCTAGAAGTTCTTGCCACACCCGCATTTCATGGTCTGGATGGTCAGCCAGAAAGGCGTGGAACTGTTGGGTCTGTTTCTGTCGATCGACGACCAAGACCCCATGCAGGTAGATGAAATCTAAGGACGGTTCAGATTCAATGTCGAAATAAAGTTCGATCGAGGAGGTGGGAAGAAATTCGTTAATAAAGCGAGGCCGCTGGTGCACGGGGGGATAGTCTGTGGTGGGTAGCGCCTGGTTTTGGAGGGTTGCCTGGGCTTGCTGGGTGATTTTCTTCGCCATTTCCAAGCCGAAGCCGGGTAAGGTTTCGAGGGCCTTGGGAGGCGTCTTGGCGAGGGATTCCAGGGAGGTCAGGTTGAGGGCTTGCAGTTCCCGGTAGCGGCTCTGGGTGACGCCCGGTAAGAGGGACAGGTGCTCCGTTTCTTTGGCCGTTTCGTAGCAATGACTGTACCAATGGCAGAGACTACAGCGATTGCGGGAGATAAACACCTCTGGACTGGCTTCGGCCTGGAGGCTGGCAATACAACTAGTCAGAACCTCTTCCATGCGGGGAATCATTTCCCACAGATCGATCGAGTATTGTCCTTTTTCCCGCAGGAACAAATAAGATTCTTCCGGCCAGGTGCCCTGTACTGCCGCCAGCACTTTGACGTGGTAAGCCGCCACGATTTGGTATTCCGTTTTGGAACGCTTACTCAGCTTAATTTCCACGGGGGCATACAGCCAATCTCCCAGGTCGGACGTTCCCGCCTGCCTCACGAGCAGGTCTGGGTTGCTCATTAAGGTAGTGCCCTCAACCTCCGTCAGCAGTACACCCTGGTAAATAAAGTCCGCCCCTTGTTGCATCAGTTCTAGGGTCTTGGCAGCGGCGATCGTCCAGTTGTGGCTGGGGTAGACGGGTCGCACATAGTCCAAGGTTTCGAGAATTTCGCGGTGGTGAGCAGCACTATCCTGCATCAACTTGACCACGTAGTCGTTCATGGAGTCACGCTGAAGCGGGTCGCCGTGGGTATCAAGGAAAGCGCGGCGGCTGCATCGTTGATAGTTCAACAAAAGCTCTGCCGTTATGAGCATGGAAATCGATCGAGGGAGTTAGGGTGGACTCGAGCCGGAAGATGCTATGGGACTTTACAGGGATTCACTTATGCTCTAGTTTAGGCCAGAAAGTTCCTTCTGCGTGTATGACCTTCGATCGGATTCTCACCCATCGCCAAGAATTTCCTTTTCTCGACCAGTACGCCTACTTTAACTACGGCGGCCAGGGACTCATGTCTCGTCGAGCGTTAGAGGCTGTGACCCAGGCCCAGGAGACGTTACAACGCATTGCACCCTTTTCCCAGGCGGCCTACGACTACAGTTTGCAACTGACGGAGGATCTGCGGCGCACGATCGCGGGGGAACTGGGAGCCCCACCGGACAGCATCACTTTGACCGAAGACACCACGGTTGGCTGCAACATTGCCCTCTGGGGACTGGATTGGCAGGCGGGCGATCATTTGCTAATCACGGACTGCGAACACCAGGGGGTGTTGGCGATCGTTCAAGAACTTCAGCATCGCTTTAGCATTGAGGTCTCGGTCTGTCCGCTGTTGCCAACGCTGAATGGGGGCGATCCAGTGACCACGTTGGTGAGTTATTTGCGCCCGAACACGCGCATGGTGGTGCTGAGCCATGTCCTGTGGAATACGGGACAGGTGTTGCCGTTGGAGCCGATCGTTGCTGGTTGCCGGAGTCATAGCGATCGGGTGCGAATTTTAGTAGACGCGGCCCAGTCGGTGGGGGTGTTGCCGCTGAATCTGACCACCCTAGGGGCGGATTACTATGCCTTTACCTGCCATAAGTGGTGGTGCGGTTCCGCAGGGGTGGGCGGCCTGTATGTGCGCCCGGAGGTACGGGAGGCGTTACGTCCAACGTTTATTGGCTGGCGCAGTATTCGCACCAATGCCCAGGGCAAACCGATCGCCTGGGAAGGGGGTGGAAAACGCTATGAGGTCGCGACCTCGGCGGTGCTGTTGTATCCCGGAGTTACCACTGCCATTCAGGTGCAGCAGTCCTTAGGTTCAGCGGCGGAACGCTATGGCATGATCTGCGATCGCAGTCGCTACCTTTGGGAACAATTGCAAACCATTCCCCAGGTGACAACACTACGTACAACGCCCCCAGAGTCAGGATTAGTTTCCTTTCAAATCACTTCCGGCCCGCAGCAAGCTCAGCATAGGGGATTAGTGATGGGCCTAGAATCCCAAGGCATTTTAGTCCGGTTGTTGCTAGATCCCAATTGCATCCGAGCTTGCACCCATTACTTCACAACGGAGGCTGAGATCGATCGCTTAGTTGCTGAGATCGGGGCGATCGTCGGTAAATAGTTCGGCCATTAGTACAGTAATAAACCGCAAGCTCGATCGGCTCAAACCCCTACCAGCACTCAAACTACTGCTCAAATTACCGCTCAAATTACGGTGACTCCTACAGCCCCTGGGATAGCAGGTTTTCTAGGATGCCTATGCCTTCGATCGCCAGTCTAGCAACGACGATCGAAATGTTTGCACTTTCTAAAAATCCTTGCTATAGTACAGAAGTACTAAGTACCTGCATACTAGTACTCGATGTTTCGTAAGGGGACTTTTGGGAAATGGGCGTTAAGCATGTAGCCATTGAGTCACTTCCATCGCCACAGGTCTTACCATCACAGGTATTGCCATCACAGGTCTTACCACCACAGGTATTGCCGCCACAGGTACCAGCATCTGGACTCCCCGTAGAGTCAGCCAAATCCGCTCGCCGGGGACGTTCTAGCAAGAAAACCACAACCCCAAAAACGATCGAAAAACGCACCATCGACAAAAACCTAACGGAGGCCACCCTAGCCAATTTGAACGGAGCTGAGCCGATCGAGGCCAATACGCCCGTTGGTAAATCTCGCCGTGCCGTGCCCAGCCCAAAACCCCCTGCCACCCAAACCCGTTGCCTCACCAAACCCTTGCCCTCCAGTAATGCCCCTGCCGTCTGGACAGCCCCCTCTAGTCAAGTATTGGAGCAAATTAAGGATTTTCGGCAGCAGCTAGAGGCCATGCAAACCCAAATCGCCACTATGAATCAGCAGTCCGCCGCCCTGGACACTAACCTAGGAGAACTGCGCAAGCTCTCCCAGCAAATGCAATCCCTCGCGAAATCCCACGCAGCGCAGCAGGCTAGATCTACACAGTCTCCAGCGCCCCATCCCCGTCTGGATGATTGGGGTTCCCAGTTACCCGCCAGTTCTGAAAATTCAGGCGGCCCAGAATTCCAGCCTGCGGTCAAACCCAGCTTTGTCTCCCGCTCCCAACCGATCGCGCCCTATTCCGCCTCCGCTCACGCTACAAAAGCCGTCAAACCCAGTCTGATTGTCACCACGTCCCAACGGCAAAGCCCCGCGATCGAACCTCAGCCTTCCCCGGCCACTGCCTCAACCCATTCCGCTGGTACTCCCCCCGCAAAACCCAGCTTCATTCACCTGAGCCAGTCTCACCCCAGCCAGTCTCACCCCAGCCAGTCTCGCCCCAGTCAGTCTCACTCCAGTCAATCTCCCAGCCAGTCTAGCCCTTCAACGCTGGCCCAACCCAGCCCACAATCTCGACCACAATCTCGACCACAACCTGCCGCAAAGCCGACTGCACAATCGATCGCACAAGTTGTGACTGCCCCGGTTTCCCCGAATCCGGCTTCCCCGAGCCCACGATCGGCGCGGATTCGTCGCCCACCGTCCTCGACGCAAGCCCATGGGATGCCTTCCCCCCCTCTTCGGCTGCGGTTACAAGCTCTGTTACCCATTCCCCAGAACCCAGTCACGATCGCGATCGATGCCATGCTGTGGACGCTGACAGCAACGGGGGTGCGGCTAGGGATTCAAGGGGTGATTGTGTGGATTCCGAGCTTGGCGGTGCCGTTAACGCTAGTCATGTTATTACCGGCGATCGTGGCTGCTTATTTAGCCTTTTTCGTGCCTCAATCCAGTACGACTGTGATTTATCGATTGTTGCTGATCACGTTGGGATTGTTTCTGGGATCAAAAATTTAACCGTAGTTTTAGCAAGGATTTTTGGTCGGTTTTAGTTTCGGTTTTAGTTTCGGTTTTAGTTTCGGTTTTAGTTGCGCTATGGAGGTTGATTCATCATGCGATCGCACCTAGAAAGACCCACTTGGAGAGCCCTGCCTTGGCAAGCTTGGCTCCGGCCTCTCCGTCTCGCTTGGACACCTAAGCAATTATTAGCGGGAGGAACTGCCATCTTGACCCTGGGACTCTGCTTGGACTCGAAGGTTTTTTCCGCTGCTAGCCAGTCATCTATTGCCGATCGCTGCGTGCAAGTTGTGGAATCCAAGGCCCAAATTTCTCGACAACAATTGGGGCAATTTTTGACCATTCCAGAGGCAACGGCACGACCTCAAGTCACGAAAGTTCTCCCCAAGCCCTACTGCTATCTGGCCAGCCTGCAAATTCGCACAGGCAGCAAAGCCGATCGCGCTGTCTATCCCCTCGCCTCCAATCCCAAAACCTGGTTGGTGGTTTTATATGAGGGCGATCGCTATATGGGATATGACTTTATTACCCATTAAGCTGAATACAATCATCTTGTTGCTGTGTTGATGGGTTCTGAGGGCTTTTAGCGTTGCTCTAAACGGATTAATTTAGTTTTTTCTGATTCTAAATCTGATTTCCTTTTGTTTCTGACTCCCCTTTATTCATGTCGCTTTCGCCCATATTGCTTATTTTTATAGTTTTGATCAGTTGCCTCTCTGGTTGTAGTACTTCCCAACAATCCCCACCCCTTGCTGAGATTAAGCTCTATCAAAACTGGGAGTTACAAGCGGGCGATCGGGTGGGAGGCTATGAAGTCACTGGCGGGTTAGGTGATATTTCGATCGCGCTGAAAGGTCAATCGATCTATGCGCCCTTTAACGGCGACACACAACTGGATAAACGTCGCTGTGTCTATTTTGATAGTCCAGAAGTTCCGTCCTATAAGTTGCGATTTTGTGGGGTGCAGTCGCCCAAGGTTGGAAAAGTGCAGCAGGGCGAAGCGATCGGTCGGGGTGAGACGCTCCAATTTGCAGCCCTACGCAGGCAACCCAATGGAACCTGGGCCATTGTTGAACCCTCAAAAATAATGTTGGAGAAAACCCTAAAAGCCCCATGAAGTGGATTATCAATTGGCAAATTGTGCACGGTAAAGTGCAGAAATCCTTGGTCGTGTTGTTTAGTTTTTGGTCATTGTGGCTGGGGATGAGTTATGCAGCCCAAGCGGATGGGGTTGTGGGCTTTGACGCGATCGAGATCGAACAAGCGGCTGTAACGCCACAGGTGATTCAACAACCGCTGATTAAACAACCGCAGGGGCAACTGTCCCGGCCCAATTCCGCTAGTTTGACACCGCCTTCCCCGACGCTATCGGTATCTCAACCCCCAGCCAATCCCTCCCAAAATCCCTCCAGTCCTGCGGATGCCGAAGCTGAAGTGGTTGTCTTTCCAGCGGAGTCTCGTGCAGCGATCGCACCGACTGATTCGTCAGTGGCCCAAGGGGAGCCAGAAGTCGATCGAACGGTTGATCGAATGGTTGATCGAACAGTTGATCGAACAGTTGAAACAACCCCTAGGAACTTCGATCGTCCATCACCTTCGCTAGGTTCACCATCAACCAGTCACGGTAATGTAGATCAGATTGGTAATCACAACGCATTCGACAATGCTGATACTACGATTTTTGCCGGGGGGGCAAACTCACTGGTCGCTCGGGCTGTGGGCAGTGCTGAGGGAACCCGCCGCCCCGATGGAGGCAAAAATCCTGCCTACTATGGCCATGTCGATCCCGGTAATGCGCAGTGGAACCTAGGCAGTTTTTCCTACCAGCATGGAGCCGCATCCCCGGCAGAGGCCGACGATCGTCAACTGCGCCGACTGCAAAAACAAGACCAAATGATTCGGGAACGGGCGGCCCAGTACGGGATGCAGCTAGGTTTGAAAGAACGGTTAAATGCCATTGATTTGGCGAACCAAGCGCCCTTAGCGGCCCTCGATCGCGGGGGCTATGTGGAACGGCTGAAGGCGGCTAAGCAGGCAGGTTTATCTGGAGAGGCTGCCATTCTAGAGGCCCGGGTCAATGCCTACCGCCACCCGGACACCCAGCAATGGGATGCCCCTGGCTTGGGCAATAATGAAGCCTTTATTCGCCACGATCAAGCTCGCCGCATGGATGCGATCGCCCAAGCGATGATGGTCGATCAAACTTGGATTCGCAAACGGGGGCAATTTCAGCGAGTCCCGCGATCGTCAGGAACGGAAGTGGCTCAGGTTATGCAAATGGATCAAACCTGGACTCGTTGAACGTCGGCTAAGGCGCAATAGAGATACACTAGAGACGTAATAGAGACGCAACAAAAAAGGGGAATGCTCCCCTTTTATCAAGATTGAATTGATCAACCTTGAATGATTCAATTGAACCGCAATCTTTTGAAGCGCACCGAAATTCCGCTCTACAGTACCCGGAAAATAAAGGGATAGCGGAAGGCTTCATCGGGATTGGCCAAGGTTTTGAGAATAGCGACGATCGACCAACCAAAGTGCCACAGGAACCCAAAGGCAATCATTGGAAAGAGCAGAATCCCTAAAATGCCAAAGGTCAGGAATGACAACACGCCGTAAATTCCACCGATCACGCTGGCCCAGAACCAAATATTTAAGTGGAAATTAATCGACTCCTTGGCATTGGCTTTTACCACCGGATCGTCGGAAATCATCAGCACGACGATCGGCGCAAAAATGGTGACAACCGAAACTCCGGCCAAGGTAAATCCGTGGCAAATCAATGAAAGTAAGCTGCGTTTACCAGAATCATATGAGCCTTGCATCTTAAAAAATTCCTCCAGTTCACCAACAGCTTCATCCTATCGGAATTCCCCCTAGAAACCGTAGAGGAGTTTACCGTACTTCATGGTTGAGACGAAATTGCACGTTTGTTGCCTCGATCGCAGCATTCCGGTTAAGCCTGATTCGTAAAGTCCGATGGTTGATCGGAACGGGGCGCAACAGAGTTGGAGTCATTCACCAGGGGGGCTGGATTGGCCAGTCGGTGGGCGAGATTGATCACATCGGATGGAATCATGACGATCGTCGTTGTGTTATTTTCCGTACCCACTTCCGTCAGCATTTGTAACCGTCGTAGCTCCAGAGCAGCGGGATTCAGGGCAATGTTCTGGGAGGCTTCAGCTAACTTGATAGATGCTTCCTGCTCAGCGGCAGCTTTGATGAGTCGTGCCCGTTTTTCTCGAATCGCTTCTGCTTCCTTTGCCATTGCCCGTTGCATACTCGTCGGGATTTCCACATCCTTAATTTCTACCCGTTCAATGACAATTCCCCAAGGTTCCGTGACTTCATCCACAATCTCCTGAACCCTCAAATTAATCTTGTCTCGGTTCTGTAAAACATCATCTAAAATGTTTTGTCCAACGACGTTCCTCAGCGTTGTTAATGCTGTTTGATAAACGGCTAATTCATAGCTCTGTACCCGATTGATAGCCTTGGCTGCATCCAAAATTCGGTAATACAACACAGCATTGACCCGAATGGTTACACTATCTGCGGTCACTGTTTCCTGGGGCTCAATGCTAACGGTACAAGTGCGCACATCCACCTGTACTTTTTGATCAACCATGGGAATAATCCAGTACAGTCCCGGCCCCATCACACCCTTCGATCGCCCCAACCGAAAAATGACACCCCGTTGATATTCCCGATCGATCTTAAAACCGGATAAAGAAGCGAGCAAAACTAATCCAATGAAATAACTCAAAAAACTGTTCATAGTTGCCCCATGTCTTGATAAATTAGTTTGCAAATAGTAATGAAGTAAAAAACAGAAAATTCCTCAACTGGTCAACTTGACGGATAGCAAGACATTTGTAGTGATGCAGAGTGGGTATAGTGATGCAGATGTAGTAATGCAGATTGGGTTAGTAATACAGATTGGGTTAGTAATGCAGATTGGGTGGAGTGATGCGGATTGGGGCACTCTGCTCCCAAGGAATGTGGGTGATCAGATCATCTGTCAGATAATCTGATTGTAGACATGACCCTAGACCGATCGTCTGCGGCAAATCTAAACGCAAGCTAAAGATTTCCTGGAATTTTTCCCATGGCTGATATCACGCCTGCCTACGAACTCAATCCCACTGGACGGTTCAGCGATCGTGCGGAGGAGTACGATCAATATCGCCCCAGCTACCCTGCTGCCGCGATCGATCGCATCCTCAGCCACCTTACCCCTGCGCCCATGGCTGTAGACTGTTCCATGAATTGCAACAGACCCACTGCCGCCGATATTGGGGCTGGCACTGGAATTGCTGCTCGCTTACTGGCCGATCGGGGCTTGCAAGTGTGGGCAGTGGAACCGAATGCCGCCATGCGGACAACCGGACAGCGCAGTGTACAAATACAAAGCAGTGTACAAATGCAAAGCAGTGTACAAGTACAAAACAGTGTACAAGTACAAAACAGTGTACAAGTACAAAACAGTGTACAAGTACAAAACAGTGTAGAACCTCACCTGACAACCCCCAATTCCCAGCCCATCACCTTTTGGGACGGAACTGCCGAGGCTACCCAATTGCCCCCAGCTTCCATGGACGTGGTTACTGCCTTCCAAGCCTTCCATTGGTTCCACCCCGATCGTGCCTTGGCGGAATTTCACCGGATTCTCAAACCAACAGGCCGTCTCGCGATCGTCTGGAATAACCGAGATCGATCGGACGCCTTCACTGCCCTGTATGGCAAATTCATGAAGCAGGCCAGTCCCACTCCCACCCTCGCTGAACGTCGCGACAATCCTGAACCGCTCTACCAGTCTGCGCTCTTTACCCACACCCACCATTACGCCATTGCCCATACGCAATCGCTAGATCTAGCGGGCTTACTGGGCCTCGCCAAAAGTCGATCCTATGTGCCACTGGCAGGCGCAGCCCACGATCGCCTCATGACTGATTTAACGCAGCTTTACCAGCAATTCGCCGATGACGCAGGTCGAGTCTTTATTCACTACCGGACTAACCTTTACCTTGCCACCCCTATATCGACTCCCCCGATCGCGCGGGTTGATAGCCCTGCGGAATAAAAACCAAAAGAAAGGATAGGAACCGGTTATTTCTAACCCCATTCCTATCCGCATTCCATCCCAATTCCGATCCTGGGATCCCATCACGGGGAGAAGCCCCCACAGGTCATCTGGATTAACCTCGGCAACCCAAGGATTCCCGAGTACTCACACCTGTTTGGGAGTTGATCCCATCGGCGATCGCGCAGAGTTGTTTGACCTGCAAGGCTGTCAAAATTGCCCCGGTAAAATCCGCTCCGGTAATGGTTACGCCATTAAATTCTGTCCTCAGGAGCATAGAATCAGTCAGATTGGCGTCCCGAAAATCGACATTGTACAGGCGCACTTGGTCAAAAATGGATTGGGTCAGATCGGCTCCCCGAAACACAGTTCCAGTAAACGTTGAGGTACTGAAGACGGCCCCTACCAAGTTCGCTTGGCTAAAATTTGTATCATTTAAATTGGCATTAGCAAACTCCGCTTGCGCCAGCTGTGCTCCTGTCAAATCCCGTCCAACCAAAGTTGACCCTGCCTCCGCCAAGGGATTACCACTTGCCGCTGCCGAAGCGGCTGCCTGAGCCGGGAGATCCCATCCCAAACAACCGACAACCATGACCCCGATCGCCATCACGGTGCAGAGCCGCTGCCGCCAGCGATCGCAACACACCACCAAGAAAGTTGAGAGCAGCCTAAACATCATGACGCACTATTGAGAGAATTCGTCCTCTCCCAGTTTAGTGGGCTATTGCACTGGGTTGAAGGGGGACCAACTCAGAATTCGCTGCCATCGCAGTGGACGCCATCCCCAGCGAGCCCACTAAGGGAAGGGTATTGGTGATCGGTGTCGAGAGGGTAGTTGAACCGCCAGATAAGCGAGCATCGGGCGCAACCGGTGGGATCAACATCCCAGTGATGGGCAATTCAATCCGAAACTCTGTTCCTTGCCCCAACACAGAATGGCAACTCAATTTGCCTTGGTGGGCCTCAATAATCTGATAACAAATAGAAAGCCCTAACCCTGTTCCTTTCCCGATCGGCTTGGTGGTGAAAAAGGGATCAAACACTTTGGCCTGAACGATTTCAGGAATCCCTGGCCCATTGTCCGCGATGCAAATAACCACCCGATCGTGCTGAACGGCAGTGTGGATGGTGATGGTTGGACGAGCCCGTTCGGAATAGAGCTCCGGTCTTTGCCGCCCGTAGTCCTCTAGGGCATCCAAGGCATTACTGAGCAGATTCATAAAGACTTGGTTAATCCGACCAGGATTGCAAGTCACCGCTGGCAAGTTGGCATAATCCCGCTGAATTTGAATTCCCGGCCAGCTCATGACTGGTTTGCATCGATGGCGTAGAATCAACAGCGTGCTTTCTAAGCCTTCATGGAGATCGACATCTTTCAACTCTGCTTCATCTAATCGAGAGAAGTTACGTAGGGATAAGACCAACTGACGCACACGATCGGTTCCACTGTACATCGAGTTCAAAACTCGGGGTAAGTCGGCTTTGAGGAATGCAAATTCAATCTCATCCCGATAGGCTTGAATTTCATCAACGGAGGCCGATTGCTCGTAGAGTTCGATTAACGCTAACAAATCCTGTGTATACTGCGAAACATGGGGCAGATTGCCATAGATAAAATTCACTGGGTTATTAATTTCATGGGCAATCCCCGCCACTAGCTGCCCTAAACTGGACATCTTTTCAGCTTGCAGAAGTTGCGTTTGCGTTTGGTGTAAATCAATTAAAATTTCTTCTAACTGTTTGGTTTGCTGTTGTGCAGTTTCTGCTGCACTTAAACTACTTTGATAGAGATAAACTAGTTGATCTGCAATGGTTGCTTGTTCAATGTCACTTTCCTTCTCATACTGATGCACGACACAATCTAGTGCATTCAATAACTCGTAATTTGCAGTGGTGAGAACTTCTTGCACCACTGGATGCGCGATCGAACGCTGATCTTCTGGCAATGCCAAGACTCGACGAACATTCGCAATATAGTTAGAAACGAGATCATTTAACCGTACTGGAGGCTCAAAATAAAGCGCTAAAACTGCTTGAGAGGGCGAACCGGGTAAGTTCAATTGCGCATCACCATGGATGAGCCCTCGGTGCGATCGCTCCATCAAATCAATTACATGGTGAAGTTCTTGGTGTAAAGCGATGGCTGGCTGCAAATCCGTGGCATAAATCCACTGTTGTAGCAGACAGGCGATACGTTGAGACAACATCCGCTGACGACCACTAACATTCACGATCGCTGCATTGATTTGCCGAGACAGGGTGATTGGATTCACAGGAGCTTAGCCCAAAGAAAGAAGAGTGACGATAGGCGTAAGAATTAGAATCTAAAAATAATTTTTTAGTTATTTTTGGATATTTACTCTTTCTACCGAATTCTAGGCCCCAACAATGTAAAGTAAGGCACAATTACTAATGACTCTTACTAATGACTCTGGTAATCTTGCGTCACCTGTATGATGTTCCAGCCTGGGTTCCAGTATATTCCCGATCAGCGACGGCAACAGCGATCGTCACCGCCCCCGGTTGCCCGTCCTGCCGAAATACCCGTTTCTTGACTAATAAATTCGCGATGTTGATTGTAGAGCCTACTGAGGGTTGAGTAGAGTCTGCTGAGAGTTGAGCAGCCAACAATGCCGCTGCGGCTGCCACACTGGGTGTTCCAACTTGGGTGGCCACGATGTCAGATGGTACTGGGATCGGGACCTGTTGTAATTGCTCTGCTGCGAAATATTGCACAGGATAGGAACGTGCGCTCGCTAGTTCGATTAAGCCCCCTTCATCTGCTTTTAAATCGATCGTGGCTAATCCTGCGATCGCCCCTTCTGCTAAATGATTTTCCTGAAACACACGTTGCAACCCTGCCTCAATCACCGATCGAGGGGTTGCCCGCTGGCATCCAATCCCCACCCACAATACTCTGGGATGCCACTGCACCTTAGGAAAGTTGGACTGGGGGGCAAACTTCCGCTGTCGATAACTAATCCAAACCCGCGCTTGGGCCTGAAATTCTGGCTTTGTGTCTGCACTATATTCCAGCTCATCCCACACAAAGGGATGGGTATCTGGCAAATTCCTTGCCCACAAATCGCAACCCGAATCCTGCAGAACCTGTACCCGATCGCCCCGCGCGATCGCCGCATTCACCCCCGCCCAATCACCACTGCCTTTTTGCCATCCGAAAAGCTGTCCCCATTCCTCAATTGAACAAACATGGACTGTCAAATCAAACACTCCCACTCACAGAAAATAGGGGACACTGTGATAAGTGTCCCCTATTTGCAAACCTAATTGTAAGCTATCGCTGCATAAAAGCTAACCTTCAGTACCTGTCAGTTAGGTAATCGGCTGTAAGTCTACTTGGAAACTCGCAAAGTCAATGCCTAGGCCCTGATTCAAATTATTATCTTCAACAGATTCTTCAATCAAGTTGCCGGGATCAATCCGCATCCCAATGTAAACCGTCTTAGTACCAGTCCCAAGATTTTGCCAGAAGTTATCCAAGGAGTCTGGCAAGAAAATGTTGCGGGTCTGAACACCAGATGTAGCAGGGCCTGAAGCAGTGCTACCTGCGATTCCAGCAATCTCAACCAAGTCAGACACCAGAGTACTGTCGTCAGCGTTACCAATAATGTTGTCCTGAGATAGCACAAACTGAATGTTGATCTTATTGTTGAAGTCTGTCGTAGGACGACGACCTTGGTTTTGGACACTGTAGCTGACTTGCAATGTGCCCTCTGGTAGATAGGTCTGCGATGGATTGATAACAGTCAGGGATTGCCCCACCAGTTCGGCTACTTGAACATTATTGGCCACAAAGCTGGAAGAATCCAGGAAGTTCCCTTGATTGGTATTATTCTGTTCACCTTCGGCTCCTTCCACTAGATTGTTATCGGCATCAATCACGACGCCAATGTAGTAAGTACCCGCATCTCGCGTCCAGAACTTCTTCGGATCGATGTTCCGGCCATCCGGTAGCACTAAATCCTCTATCAGTGTGAAGGTGCCTGTCGTTGGATCTTGACTTCCTACCACTGCTGGGTCAACACCATTGGTTACATCAACCGTTTTCAGCAACACCGTGGTACTACTATCTGGATCGATCGTCGAAGTTCGAGACAGGTAGTACTTCACCTTAAAGCTACCCGTCTTCACCGTTCCGCCGTTCTTGATGGTGAGGAAAGATTTTACAGTTTTCCGCTCAGGGTTGCCTGTATTAGTCACGTCCGGCAAATCTGTTGAGAAATCGTTGGATCCTGTCGGTGGATTAGTGGCTGTCGTCTCTGCGAGTCTAAAGTTGGTTCCAAAGACATCAATAGTTCTGGGGACCCCTTCAACATTCAATGTATAGGGCAGCAAACCATTGGAACTGCCGCCTGCATTGACTTTGAGGTAGTAAGTTCCTGTATCTAGAATGATCGCATTCCCTTCAGTTGGGTAGGGCACAGCTGTAGTTGTCAGATTGCCATTGGCATCAGCCTTGTACAGCTCTAGCGAAACGGATGAGTTTTCATCTGAGGCCTTAAAGTCTGTAGACTGAAGAACTGTGAACTTGTACCAGTCAGTCTTGTTGTTGCGGTTACTGACGGTGTCTTTATAGACACCTTTATTATTCAGAACCCCAATATCGAAAGCTTCAGTGGAACTGGAGCCCCCGATCGTCTGGAACTGACTGGTCAATTGAACTGACCCAAATTGAGGCTCTTTGTAATCCCCATAATTTAGACTCGGTAGCTGCCACGCAGAACCGGTAGCATTGGACAGTAATTTACTTTCAACGATGGTGAGTCCATCCATCTTCCAAACGTAGACATCCCCTGCTTGGCCTCGCCAAAGGATATGAGATGTGGAATTGTTAAAGCCATCAAAATCATGAACGCCTAGTACCTCGTAACCAGATCCGACAAAAGGATTACTGCCGTTGGTAAGAGATAATTGGCGGGCCGCCGTATAGGCTAATCCATTAGTTCCTCCTCCCATGAGCCAGCCATAGGTGCCCCCTTGTCCATTGTCAGTATTACGCCAGAGAAAATCAGCAATTCCATCCCCATTCAAATCTTTAATGGCAGCAACCTTATAGGCTGATGACACAGAATAGGCCACACTGTCTACCAGTGTTGTTCCATTCATTTTCCAGATGGCTAGTTGATTGCGTTGATCATTACGCCAAATAATATCAGCCTGACCATCCCCGGTAACATCGACAAAGCCAATGATCTTATAATCTAAAGATGGTTGGATCGGTACAACAGTGGCTGAAAGAATTGCAGTACTACTCAGAGTCCAGAGAGCCACCTGATTGGAAAACCGATTCTTCCAAAGGACATCGGCTCCAAATTGGCTATCAATATTATTGACTCCTACAACATCCCAACCAGAAGAGGCCGGCAACGTAAAACCCAGCGCTCGGTTGAGGATTGTTCCACCACTGATCGTTGGAACGCCCGTTTGGGGATTTTTTCCCATCAGCCACATGGCGATGTCACCGGAAACCAGGTTCCGCCATAAAATGTCAGCCGTCCCATTACCATCTAGATCTTTCAATGACTGAACATTCCACTCTTGCCCAACTCTAATGACATTGCCAAGGCTATCTCGAATTGCAGCAGATCCTGGAGCAAAGGTCATGCCATCATTAGTCCACCAGATTGCAGCTGCACCATAGTCGCTAGAGTTAATATTACGGTTTTGCCAGAAAAAGTCATTAGTACCATCCCCGTCAAAATCACCAGTTCCCACAAGCACATAATCACTACTAATGGGTTGTGATGATGTTCCTACAACGGTTGTGTCCTGAATCCTCCACGGAGCAAAAACATTAGCAGCTGAATTGCGCCATAGGATACTACCCGAAAAATCGGAGCTACTGGTGACTACCGATAACTTGTAGTCAGCGGAAGGTGCGGCTGAACCGAGATCCACTTTGAGATAGTAAGTTCCTGCACCCGCTGCTGCATCATTAAGAACAATCACATCACTGAGGCGACCTTGGTTGTTAGTCGGTAGGTTTTGGACTAAATCATTCTCAGTCGCTACAGCACTATCGGTACGACGATAGAGTGATAGCCTGGCGTCCCCAGTCAACCCGTTCAAAACAATTTTCAGGTTGCTATCACTCGATAACGAAAAGCGATAATAGTCAACCTCGTCGCCCCCAGTAGCACTAAGAGAACCTGTAAGTGGTGACGATCCTGCCGTAGTTGTGATGTTAGTAGGAGTTGCGAAAGAATTATTGTTCAGGTTAGCAGGCATAGCTGTGGCCTTGTAAGATGGCAGATGGTTCGACGGATTCCCAAGGGTTAGTGTGCCCCAGGAAAGAAGATTTATTTCAGAAAGAAGCGCGAATATTACCAAACCTAGGCGAGGTCTCGCTTGGGGGATGTCCCCTCAAGTAATACGCCTAAGTTGCAGGAGAATGTTGCCCGCTATTGTAGTGGCAGCAAATCATTTGATTAATCAGCGTTAACTCGGAAGTTTATTTGTAGATATCTTGAAGTTTATTTGTAGATATCTTGAAGTTGGGAACAGCAGGTGCCATATCCCTAATTCATTGGGTCATTACATCCTAGAGTTCAGTAACGCTGGGCCGTTGAAATAACGGTGGTCAGGGAGTGAGCTAGTTGCTTCTTATCCTAATAGGTATTGAGCTAGGACCTGGCTAGAACTCAATACCGGCTTGTGCTTTGACACCTTGCTCCTTAAAGGGATGTTTCACTAACGTCATTTCTGTCACTAAATCTGCTTTATCAATCAGATCAGCAGGTGCACCACGTCCAGTCAAAATGACATGTTTATCTTGCGGCTTTTGCTCTAATTCTTGAAGTACTTGAGAACTACTCAGGTACCCCAGCTTTAATGCAATATTAACCTCATCCAGAAGAATAAGCCGATAATCCGGATGACGAATGAAATCTTGAGCTTTCTGCCAAGCGGTCTGAGCCCTTTGGATATCCCGATCGCGATCCTGGGTTTCCCAGGTAAATCCTTCCCCCATGGCGTGGAACTCTAATTGTTCTCCCCAAGGGGCAAAGGCTGCTTTTTCTGCGGGTTCCCATGCTCCTTTAATAAACTGCACGATCGCAACTTTGTACCCATGGCCGAGCGATCGTAAGACCATCCCTAAGGCAGCCGTTGTTTTCCCCTTCCCGTTCCCGGTGTGGACAATAATCAGTCCTTTTTCTTGATTTTTCTCTGCAAGTCGCTTTTCCTGCACTGCTTTGCGACGCTGCATTTTCCGCTGATACTGTTCTTCTGTCAGCGTTAAATCTGCTGCTGTTTGTTCTAGATCCGGGGGCAAATCCGATGAAGGCATAACACTTTCTCAGTCAAGATAGGGAATTCGAGAACACTCAAAGCGTGCTACAGAGTACTTTAACGTGAGTTCGACCAACGAGTATTGTCCCTTACAAATCCCCTGGGCTTGGCTGAAGAATTCACTTTCGGGGGTGTCAGGGGACTCGACTCCCCCAACATAGCAGCCTCGACGATCGCGCCGCACCACGAATTCATCGAACTCACGCTACTTTAGGATAGGTAGGCGGCGATCGAAGCCACCAACGTTTCCATAAAACTACCAACGTTTCCATAAAAAAAGGACACTTCAGAATTGAAGTATCCCTGAATCTAAACAATGGGACCAGTCTTAAGCTCAAACTTGTCCCACAGGACTATCCTGAACCTGGATTAGTAAGTTTCAACGTGCCAACGCTCTTCTTTCTTCATCTGGCGGACGTATTCCTTCCAGACAATCCCTTCCTTGGCGGCTTCGGCTCCCAAAGCTTCCTCAATTCCTGGCTCCATTCCCCGCAAACCACAAATATAAGTGTGGGTTTTGGGATTCTTCATGAGGTTCCACAGTTCAACTGCATTTTCGCCCACTCGGTGTTGGATATACATCCGGCCACCTTCTTGGTTTTGTTGTTCCCGACTGATCGCGTAGGTTAAACGGAAATTTTCAGGATAGCGGGTTTGCATTTCTTCCAACTCTTCCCGGTAGAGAATGTTGGGGCTAGTCGGAACCCCGAAGACCAACCAAGCGAAACCCTTAAACTGGTAGTGGGGGTTGGCTGCACGCTCTTTATCTTTGAACATCCGCCATAGGTAAGCCCGCATGGGTGCAATCCCTGTGCCCGTTGCAAACATGATGACATTGGCGTCTTCATCGGGCGGCAGGAGCATTTCTTTCCCGGTTGGGCCAGTAATTTGCACCTCATCCCCTTGCTTCAGGTTACACAGGTAGGTAGAACAAACGCCGTAGATCGTCTCTCCGGCTTCATTCTTGTATTCCAATTGACGAACGCAAAGCGAAACGGTTTTGTCGTCTACATCATCCCCATGGCGGGTGGACGCGATCGAGTAAAGGCGCAGCTTATAAGGCTTACCCTTCGCATCGATTCCCGGAGGAATGATTCCGATACTTTGCCCTTCCACGTACTTCAGATCGCTACCATCAATATCAAACTTGATGTGTTGCACAATTCCAACCCCCCCGTCACCGACCAAAGCCTCATTGGAGACGACTTTGCCTGTGAGCGGGTTATTCGGACGATAGGTGTTAACCCGTACCTCTTCGTGTGCCACGGCTTTTTTCTCTGACTTAGGCGCTTCCGCCTTAGTTTCAGACACCGCAGCAGGAGCTGTCTGTGCAGTAGGAACAAAAGTGGAAACTGCAGGCCCTTGGGTACCATCCAGGGGCTGAATGCTCACAATTTTGCCGCCACGACGGGAAATCTGCTGCACGAAGCTGGACATGCGATCGTAGGACACATTGAAGAACGTAGAACCGCTTTCGCGTCCCCCTAGCAGCCCTACTACTTCGTATCGATACATCCGACTGCCAGCCGACTGGCTGCCGCTTGCGCTGGAATTAAACATTTCGAGAATTTCTCCGAACCTAACCTTAAGTCTCTTATTTCTTATTAAGTATTGTGACTCATTGTGGTGCCACGACCAAGACATCCGCATGAGAGCTTAAGAGATATTGTGGGATCAGTCCCTCAAAACTTCGTGAAGTTCCCGTAAACCCCCTTGGCAAACTTGCGCTCAATCTTGTGACCGTGAATAGGCTTCTGGTAAAATCTGGCCTAGCGCGTAGTACTAAATACTTAGTAAAGCTTATAGAGAACATGTAACCTAGTTTTCCCCTAGGGAGCCTCTGTTCTGAACAGAATTGCCAGCATGAACAGGCTGACTTCTGTTGTAGGCTTATTAAGGTGACGCTGGCATACCGTGAGCATGCCAATTTGGGGTTTTGTTCCCTAGTGATACCAATCTAACTGATTTGGATTGTCAGTTGAGCAGACGACTTCGTGTTTAGAGGAAACCTATGACTAAGCCAGACCGTGTGGTACTCATCGGCGTTGCTGGAGATTCCGGCTGCGGTAAGTCCACGTTTTTGCGCCGCATCACCGATCTGTTCGGGGAAGATTTTGTAACGGTGATCTGCCTCGACGACTACCACAGTCTGGATCGTAAGCAGCGCAAAGAAACTGGGATTACAGCCTTGGATCCCCGTGCAAATAACTTTGATCTGATGTATGAGCAGATCAAAACGCTGAAAAGCGGCAAGAGCATCATGAAGCCAATCTACAACCATGAGACTGGCGAAATTGATCCGCCCGAAAATATTGATCCGAACCACATCATTGTGGTGGAAGGTTTACACCCGTTGTTTGACGAGCGTGTAAGAGGTTTGTTGGACTTCAGCGTTTACCTTGATATTGACGATGAGGTCAAAATTGCTTGGAAGATTCAGCGCGACATGGCTGAGCGTGGCCACAGCTACGAAGATGTACTGCAAGCCATTAATGCCCGGAAGCCTGACTTTGAAGCTTACATCGATCCGCAAAAGCAATATGCTGACGTGGTCATCCGTGTGTTGCCGACCAACCTAATTAAGGATGATACAGAGCGCAAAGTCCTGCGGGTTCAGATGATCCAACGGGATGGTGTGACCGGCTTTGAGCCAACCTACCTGTTTGATGAAGGGTCTACGATCGATTGGATTCCCTGCGGACGTAAGCTCACCTGTTCCTATCCCGGCATCAAGATGCACTACGGGCCTGATGTCTACTACGGCAACAGTGTATCGGTGCTCGAAGTCGATGGACAGTTCGACAAGCTGGATGAAGTGATCTACATCGAGAAGCACCTGAGCAACACCTCTGCGAAGCATCCCGGCGAAGTCACCGAGTTGCTGCTGCAACACCGTGAATATCCAGGTTCTAACAATGGAACCGGTTTGTTCCAAGTGTTAACGGGTGTGAAGATGCGCGCCACCTATGAGCGGCTGATCCAAGAAGCTAGCAAGGTTGCAGCGAGTGTTTAATGCACTGATTGGAGCGGCGGTGGGACGATCGAACGCCTTCTCAGGAAGCTTTGGGTCGCTTGTCCGCACTCGTTAGATAACTTGCAGTAGATAACTTGCAGTCATACGTTGTATGGAGGCTGAAGTAGACACGGAATTTTCCTGTCTATCTTCAGCCTTTTATGTGCTTGGACTTTTGTTGTGAGATGGCGTGAGGCCGGACGCTTTAGTTCGCCAACCCCATTGATTTAATTGGGTAATTGCTGCAATAAGATCTGCTACGCAGTCCCGATCGCGGGAGCGTACCGCTTTATCTTTATAATGTTTTATTAAACTGCATTTGAGAATTTGCTCTCAGAATTGTTGTTTTTAGCTCAGTCGCATTTAAGAAGGAAGGGGCGATGGCGACCAATCGTAGAACTAGATCTGCCGGTACCAGCCGCAGTAAAACAGCCAGTACCTCTGTGGAAAAAGCCGATTCATCTTCTACGGATACGTCGGAATCACCTACCCCAGAACAACCCACTGCTGAACATGCGCCTACTGAAACACCTGAAGAGCCCATTGCAGTTGATTCACCCATAGCTCAGTCTGTTGATTCTGCTGAACCTGAAGCGAGTTCTGCTCCTGTCGAAGACACCCAACAGGTAGATATCCCAAAACAGGCAGCAGTGGAATCCCAAGAACCCCAAGCTGTTACCCAGGCATCCCAAGGAGAAAAGGCGATGAGTCAAGAGGAAACCGTCCAAATTACGCCCCAACCTGTCCAGGAAGGAACGGCGATCGTCACCAGCCCGTCCACATCCTATATGGATCGTCCTGTTATGCCCAGTGAACTTGAAGTAGCAGGCACAATTCAATCCGCAGGCATCCGTCCGATCGCAAGTAGCAATTTAGCTGTCGTCGGAACCATTCTGAATGGTCGTCCTATCATGTCCTCTAGCTTTAAAGTTGCTGAGCTTCTTCCTGGGAATAGCCCGATTTTCTGCGATGAGGTGAAGTATCTCTCCGGTGATGCAGGCTTACCTGGCAACCGTCCGATTCTGGTGAGTCCGCCTGCGCTCCTCGCGGCCTCGGTGCTAATGGGAAATCGGCCAATCTTCTCCAATGAAACCGTTGATCCGGAACCTGCGGTGCTGATGGGTTACTTAGATTAAAGTTAGGCTGCCAAAGACTACACTTCAGTAGACTAAAGCTCAATTTTCCAAGAAGAAGGCTCTTTATGAGCCTTCTTTTGTTTTGAACCCTGAATCCAGCCACGACTGAGACATTAACTGAGACATTCAGGAATCGTGGGGACGCCTGATCGATTCAAATTTTTTCAGGTGCTGTTTGAGACAGAGCAGGCTGAGGGTTTGCCCGAGATCGATCGGGAGAAGCGACACCCCTTCAATGCGCGACTGCACCCAGCCTTCACCCCACGCCCACTCGTGGAATCCGTCAATGCCTTGGCTCAGGAGCAGACAGAGTCGATGGTTTTCCACACACTGAACGGTGTGACGGACGGGTAATAATCCGCCGGCCAAGGAGAGAAACGTAGAGTTTGCTTCCAGGGTGGGGGGAAGATCGATCGGGAAACGTTGAAACCGTAACCACTGCACCAGTTCATCACTCTGGGTAAGGCAGCGCTTGAGGGTCTCCGTTGAGGCATCCACCTCAATGCGTAATGTACTCTGCTGAAACGATCCAAACATGGTGCCCTAAACCTGTGCAAGCGTCCTGGATTGATTGTAAGCGAACAAGATGGGGGGTTGGATATACCGCCTGGAGACTTCGGTTTCCCCACTAGTCCAGGTTTGTTCCCTTTCCGCCTTCCCCCTACAATGGAGAAAAGGATGTAACAAAAGGTAAAAGAAGACCCATGGCCGACCAGCTAATTCGGGCAACGGCAGCAGATGGCGGAATTCGGGTGGTAGGCGTCATTACCACCGATCTCGCCCAGGAAGCACGGGAACGCCACAAACTTTCCTACGTGGCCACTGCTGCATTGGGGCGAGCCATGACGGGGGCATTATTATTGGCTTCTAGCATGAAAAAAGCTGGCTCACGGGTCAATGTGCGTCTCAAAGGAGATGGCCCGCTGCGTAGTATGACAGCAGATGCAGGATTAGATGGCACTGTGCGGGGTTATGTTGCGGATCCTGCTATGGAAATTGCTTTGAGCGATCGGGGCGGTTTGAATGTAGGCGGTGCGGTGGGACGTAGCGGCTATGTCCACGTCATGCGGGATGAAGGCAGTGGCACTCCCTACACCAGTACGACTGAGCTCGTCTCGGGGGAGGTGGGAGAGGATTTAACCTACTATCTGGCCAACTCGGAACAAACCCCGTCTTCCATGATTTTGGGAGAGTTTATCAATGCTGATGGGGTGGTAGCGGCGGGGGGCTTGTTAATCCAAATTTTGCCGAAAGCTGTAGATAATGACCTCCTTGTCACCATTTTGGAATCCCGGATTTCGGAGATGCAGTCCTTCACGGCAATGCTGCGATCGGGCAAACAACTCGCGGAAATTATGGAGGATATTCTCGGGGATTTGGGGTTGGAGATCTTCCCAGACGTTCAACCGGTGCGATTTCACTGCCCCTGTAGTCATCAACGAGTGCTCAGTGCCCTCAAGCTCTTGGGTCAAGAGGAACTCCAGGACATGATTAATCAAAATGAAATTGCCGAAGCAACCTGCCATTTCTGCAATACCATCTACTACGCCGATGTTGAGGAGTTGCAAAAACTGCTGGATGAATTGCGATCTCGCACAGTTGAAGCGAGCTAGCCTACTGGAGCGAAGCCAATTGTTGTCCTGACCTAAGCAATAACCTGGGTCATGGGGGGCAGGTGGGCGATGGTCTATTTTTCCTTCGGAAGGAAGTCTTAAATGAGACTAGGGTGAGGTCGATCGCGCAAAGGAGACCTCACCCTCTGATCCAGTTCTCAGGATCCACCCTGCTCGTCAACTGTTAAAGACTAGGGTGGTTCTCCTTGTTTTACATGAAGGTTTGATGACATTCGTAATCAAGACTCCGTATATTTACTTATTCCAAACGAGAAAAAATTATAAAAAATCGCTGAAATCCACAGAACTTAAAGGTTTCGAAGATCTTTTTCGGATAAGTCCGAATAGAATTAATCATTGAAAACTTGAGCTAGTGCGGGTTCCAGCAATTCTGCTGGCTCCATGGGTTTAAATCTCAAATCCATCTCATTTGAGATTTGTCGGCCTAGGTTAAGCCATCGAACGTCTTCCCCACGCTTGAACCTTTTAGATCAAACTCATAGATCAAACCCACTAGATCAAACCCACTAGATCAAACTTAATCTCAACCAACCTATAAGGAGAGTGTGACAATGAACAAAGGTGAATTAGTGGATGCGGTTGCTGAAAAAGCCAGTGTGACGAAAAAACAAGCCGATGCTGTGATTAGTGCCACGATCGAAACCATCATGGATGCGGTGGCCCAAAATCAAAAAGTGACGTTGGTGGGTTTTGGATCATTTGAGCCTCGCCAACGCAAGGCGCGGGAAGGTCGGAATCCGAAGACGAATGAAAAAATGATGATTCCAGAAACCACCGTGCCAGCTTTTTCTGCGGGCAAGCTATTTAAAGAAAAAGTTGCGCCCCCTGAAGATTAGTTGCGCCCCCTGAAGATTCCTTAGATTCTAATGCCTCACCCCGGTGTTACTGGGAAAAATCAGTTCTGGGTGTTAGTCAGAGAAGCCAGTCATTGATCGTAGTAGAAGATAAACCAGACTTGATTGTGAATCGTCCAACGCATGGGGGAAATTTGCAGTGGGCAGCGGCGATCGCTGGCTGCGCCCCCCATGCTATCCTCGATTTTTCCGCCAGCATTAATCCCCTCGGCCTGCCGACCAGCGCGATCGCGGCAATTCAAGCCCATGTGTCAGCGCTCATCACCTATCCTGACCCGAGTTATCGCAGCCTGCGGCAGGCGATCGCCCAGCACCACGGCATTGACGCTGACTGGGTTTTACCTGGCAATGGTGCCGCCGAGTTGATTACCTGGGCGGGTCGAGACTTGGCCACCCATTGTGCAGAAACGATTCTGTTTACACCAGCCTTTAACGACTATGGACGGGCGCTGAAAGCGTTTCAGGCAACCATTTATCCCTGTGGCCTGTTGGCAGATCGGACTGACTGTGGGGCTAACGACTGTAGGGCTAATGACTGTGGGTCTAGCGAATCCGGGTCTAGCGATAGTCTAAGTACCTACCCTGATTCTCATATTCTGGCCACTTTACCCCCTCCTAACCGGCGTGGTGTTCTGCTGAATAATCCCCACAATCCTACGGGGAGGCTATTCGATCGGGCCTTTGTGGAGGCATTGGTGACGACCTTTGACTGGGTGGTGATTGATGAAGCCTTTATGGATTTTGTTCCGCCGGAGCACCATGACCAAGTTAGCGTTGTGCCTTGGGTGGAGCGTTATCCTAATTTGGTGGTGATTCGATCGCTGACGAAGTTCTACGCCATGCCGGGACTGCGCCTAGGCTATGCCATTGCTCACCCCGATCGACTGCGGCAGTGGCAACAGTGGCGCGACCCTTGGTCGGTCAATGCATTGTCAGCTGCCGTGGGAGAAGCGGTTCTCCAAGACAGGGCCTATCAGCAAGCAACCCATGCTTGGTTCAGGCAGGCAAAACCGTTACTTGAAGCTGGATTACGGCAAAGGCCGGGGCTACAGGTGTTGCCCAGCGCCGCCAATTTTTTCCTAGTGCAATGCGATCGCGCTGTCCCCCTCCTCCAACAACAGCTGCTCCAGCGGCACCAAATTCTGATTCGCGACTGTTTGAGTTTTCCAGAATTAGGCGATCGTTATTTTCGGGTGGCCCTGCGCACGATCGCCGAAAATCAGACCTTACTAGAGGGTCTGAGGAATGTGCTGGGCGATTAAGCGCAAGATTAATCTAATGCGCTGGGCGATTAATCCACAGTCAACGACAGGGGTGATCCACCTACTAATTACTCCGAATGTAATTGCTCCGAATGTAACTGCTCCAAATCCTTATCCTGCCAGTATCCTAGGCTAGTCCTGATAGGACAGCCTTCTACCTGCCCAGAAACCCTATGCCCATTGAGTACGACCTCGTTATTATTGGAGCCTCTGAAGTGGGGATTGAAGCGGCTAAAATTGCCGCTCGCTATGGCGCAAGGGTTGCCTTGGTGCAACAGGGAGAACTCGAAATTGGGCCGATCGTCCAACGAGTTTTCTTAGAACGCATCTTTTCCGCCAGTGGTCAGTTCCCCTGGGGAGAGCCTTGGCGCGATCGACCGAGCGATCGATGGCGCGATCAACAGAGCAATCAACAAACTGCCCGATCGCGGCAGGGGCAGCGGCTCGGCCAATTCATTCAAACGGCGATCGCGGATTATCAGCGGCTCTCTTCCCCAGAAGCCCTGGGAATGCTGGGGATTGAAGTGATTGCCGGTAGGGGCCAATTTTGTCGCGTGCCCAAGTCAGGGTTTCTCCTGGAAGATCAACGAGTCTTGCGATCGCGGGCCTTTTTGTTAGCGTTACCCCAGGAGCTTGTTGTTACGATTCCGGGGCTGGCTGAGGCGGGTTATCTGACGATCGAGACTGTACTGACAGCGCTGCATCAACCAACATCGACGCAGATTCTCCAGCCAACCATGACTCTCATCGGTGAAGATGAGCAGACCGTCGCGTTAGCCTGGGGATTCCAACAACTCGGGAACCAAGTCACCTTAATAACCGGGTCTTCCCAGATTCTCCCCCAGGCGGATCCGGATGCGGCCTTTCGGTTTCAAGCCAAACTGGAGGCCCAGGGGATTCGGATTCTCACCCATACAGACGTCACTCAGGTTAGTCGGCGCAACGATCGACTCTGGTTACAACTGAACCCAAGCCAGATCCAGCCCAATGCCCTGGCGACCGACGCGATCGTCCTCACGTCCCGCCGAATCAACTTGACCTCGCTGGGCTTAGAGAAACTGGGCGTGCATCTGCCGCTGGCGTTGGATGGGCCGTTTGATCAGTTACCAAACATGACGCTGCAAGCCTTTGGCTGCCCAGTCTATGCCTGCCCACCCACCCCTGCCCACCCCTATAGCGTTGCCCATGCCTGGATACAGCGAATTTTGCTGACGCCTTGGCGGCGATCGCCTGAGGTCTATCCTGCCCTCTACGCAGTCCAGACTCCGATTCCCATGGCAGGCGCGGGCCTTACAGAACCCCTGGCGAAAAACCAACAGGGTCGGGATTGTGTGATTTTGCCAGCGGTTTTTCCCGCCACCGCCCTCGGGCACGACTCACCCCTATGGTGCAAGGTCATTACCCGACGGAATGGCGAATTACTGGGTATTCATGCGGTCGGAGACGGCGCGATCGCAGTGGTGGAATTATTGAATCAAGCTTTGAATCAGCGACTCAATCTCAAAGCGTTAGGCAATCTCACGAGTTTACCCACTCGCCAAGGGGCGATCGTTCAGCAGTTAGCTGAGCAATGGCAACACCAGCAACGCCCCCATTGGCGGCAGGAATTATGGTTAGATTGGTTTGCTTGGCGACGGATGCGGGCCATGAAGCAGAGCCGATCGTCCTAACCTGCTGGATTGCCCTTGGGCTTAGCACGCATAAACGATTGGCCCTTTGCCTAGGATGATTAGCCTTTTGCCTAGCACGTAGGATAGATGCGGTGCCGCGAACTACTTGCGTTCGGGGTGTTGGAAATCTTCCGCTGTTGGATCGCCCATGCGGTTAATGACCCGAATCATTTGATACAGGCGACCTAAATCCCGCTGGTTAAAGTGCAGCACTAACCGAGGCAGCATATAGGTTTCATCGTGGGCTTCCTTCGGGAGCGCGGCACTTTTTTCAATCTTACCCTTGACCAAAATGTCGCTGAAGCGCTCATTCAGTTCCGCCAGATTGTCGTCGGTCAGTTCTGCTTTCAGCCGCAGCACCAGTTGTTGATCGACATAACGGCTGGAGTGGTAAACCTGATAGAAGCTCGCGATCGCATTACAGGCCACATCTAGGCGATCGGTAATCGTATACAAACTGGTGTCTTCAGGGCTAATTAAACCATTGGCCAATAAGTTCTTTTCAATGTATTCCGCCCATTCCTGCCAGTAATGTCCACCGGGTTTATCCACGAGAACCAAAGGAACTGGTACAGATTTGCCCGTTTGCGTCAGGGTGATGCACTCAAAAGCTTCGTCCAGCGTCCCAAACCCACCGGGGAATAGGGCTAAAGCATCACTTTCTTTGAGGAAAAAGAGTTTTCTCGTGAAGAAATATTTGAAAGAAACCAGCTTTGGATCGCCAGCAATAAATGGATTGGAGCCTTGTTCAAAGGGCAGTTGAATGTTCAGTCCAAAGGAATTCTCCAGTCCGGCTCCTTCATTCCCCGCCTGCATAATGCCTGGGCCAGCCCCAGTGATCACCATAAAACCTTGGGCGGTCACACATTGAGCAAATTCCTTGGCCATCCGGTATTCCGGCGTTCCTGAGGCAATCCGAGCTGAGCCAAAAATGGCAATTTTACGGACATGGCGATAGGGATAAAATGCCCTGAAGGCACGATCCATATCCTGCAATGAAGCGGTCAAAATTTTCCAATCCAACCGATCAATTTCTGCATCGCTCAAATTGATCAGGGTGGCTAAAGCGTTCAGAATAACGTCGCTATTTGGGGATCCTGGCAATTGATCCAACAAATGATTAATTTCAGCACGTAGAGCCGCAATTGCACCAGGCGAAGGATATGCAACCATTCACATCTCCATATTCGGGTTTCCATTCTATCTAGATTTCCCGAAGAAATAGGTTAGCCCGCATACAGAAAGCGCCTCAGACTTTTGCCTGAAGCGCTTTCGGGTCAATTAAAAAATTGTGAAGGGAGCTGGATTTATAGATATTTTTCCAGTGTGTTCGCTAGCGTGGTTTTGGGAACAGCCCCGACCACCATATCTACCCGCTGGCCACCCTTGAAAATCATCAATGTCGGGATGCTCCGAATACCGTACTTATTCGCAACACTCGGATTTTCGTCCGTGTTAACTTTTACGACTTTTACTTTGTCTGCGTAATCTTTCGCAATCTCATCTACAACGGGAGCCACCATGCGACAAGGGCCGCACCAGGGAGCCCAGAAGTCAACGAGTACCGGCACGGTGCTCTCCAGCACCTCTTGGTCGAAGGTGGCATCAGTAACTTGCGCGGCTTCTGACATGCTCAAAAATCCTTGCCTAAAACTCTAGGAGTTGATTTTATCACAGGGGACAGGTGTCAAAACCCTTCTGGCCACTGCCCTTTTGGAAGAAGACCTTAAAAATAAGGAACCGCCTAAACCAAAGTTCAGGCGGAGTGTGGTGTGAGGAGTGAACGGAAACATGCGTCTCCGCTACCTTCTATTGTAAGTTAGGAATTCAAATTTTCCCAGGCCAGAACCGTTGACTCAGGGAAGTTTTTATGACCTAAGTCATGAATGTTCGATCGCTCAGGAATGCTGGTGTGATGGTGGTCTCCCTCGTTCCAGCAAGATTGATCGGGTAGGCAGCGGGAACGACGATCGCCGGAAGCGGCCCCCGTTGCTGTCCCAGGTTGAACCGATTACTTACCCATTCCTAACTGTTGAGCTTTTTGGTAAACCTTCCCTTCCGTTAAGAGCGAAGGGGCAATCACGACTTCCACCTGTTGCATTTCCTTAATGGTGCTCGCACCCAGCGTTCCCATACTGGTTTGCAAAGCTCCTAGCAGGTTGTGGGTTCCGTCATCTAACCCCGCAGGGCCACGCAAAATCTGCTCCAGGGTACCTGTTGTGCCGACTCGAATACGAGTACCACGGGGCAGAACAGGACTCGGCGTTGCCATGCCCCAATGGAATCCCCGACCCGGTGCTTCCGCAGCCCGTGCAAAGGGCGAGCCAATCATGACTGCATCCGCACCGCAGGCAATGCACTTACAGATGTCGCCACCGGTAACGAGACCCCCATCAGCAATGATGGGAATGTACTTACCCGATTCCTTTTCAAAGTCATCCCGCGCTGCTGCACAGTCTGCAACGGCAGTGGCTTGGGGCACACCGACGCCCAAGACACCCCGCGAAGTACAAGCCGCACCCGGCCCAATTCCCACCATGATGGCCGCAGCACCCGCTCGCAGGAGTTGCAAGGTGACATCATAGGTCACACAGTTGCCCAGAATCACAGGAATCGGCATCTCTTCGCAGAATTTAGCCAGATCCAAGGGCTGAATCTCCGTTGGAGAGAGGTGATTGGTCGAAACCACCGTGGCCTGGATGAAGAACAGGTCGGCCCCCGCGTTAGCGGCTACCATGCCAAACTTGGCTGCTCCGGCGGGTGTTGCACTGACGGCTGCAATGCCCCCTTGAGCCTTAATTTCTTGAATCCGCTTTTCGACCAATTCTGCCTTGATCGGCTCGCGATAGATTTCCTGCATGAGGGGAACAAACTCGTCTTTTCCCACGGAGGCAATTTTGTCGAGCACAGGGTTGGGGTCAGCGTAGCGGGTTTGCACCCCCTCCAGATTCAGCACCCCTAATGCCCCTAACTCGGACAGGCGAATGGCCATTTTGACATCTACCACCCCGTCCATGGCACTGGCGATGATAGGAATTTCCCGCTCAATGCCCCCGATCGTCCAGCGGGTGTCAGCTAAGCTAGGATCAAGGGTACGTGCCCCTGGAGCCAATGCAATTTCGTCGAAGCCATAGGCTCTACGAGCAGTTTTACCTCTGCCAATTTGAATGTCCACGCTATCTTTCCCAAGACTATTTGGACTAGGTTATCAAATTTGCGGCGCTGTTTGTGTTGCGTTCTCGGGGACTGGACGGCGGGCTCTGTCCCTCCGCCTTTGGCCGTTGCCTGATAGGATGAAATGAGAAAATTTGTGATTCCATTTCGCCGGAGACCACCCCTTCGATTCCATGCTTTCCACAGAACAACTTACACAAGTCGCCCAATGGCTGGGAATTGCCACGATCGCCCTTGCAGGTTTAGCAACACTGGCCTTTGCTTTGCAATGGAGCTTTCGTTTCCGGATGGTCGGCGTGGCCAGCTTTACCGGTGTCCTGACGGCTGGAGTCTTTGCATTGAGTCTGGCTTGGTATCAACGCCCAGAAGTCCCAGGGGCGGTTCCCTTCTCGCGGGTGTTTGATAATTCGACGGATCAAGTGGTCATTGCCGTTCCTTCGACGATCACCCCTGAGCAACTTGAGGCCACCCTCCAACAAGCCTCCTTTGATTTGTACTCACCGGGCCGGACCTCCCCCGACGGCACGATGACGATTCGCGCTAGAACCATCCTCCATCCCCAACCAGGACTTTCTCAGCCGGTGTATTTAGGGGTTGTGCGTCGGTCTATGGGCGTGCGGAATGATGTGAATCAACAAATTGAAATTGACCGAGACACATTGGTAAATTTGCCCAAAAATTCAGTGGGCTAGGTATTTTATTGCAGGTTGAGGTTTGATCATGGCAACCACATCATCCTCCTCTCTTCTGGTTTCTGCGATCGCACCCGCGCAAGTGGTTCGAGGCTGGGATGCGTTGGAACAGATGGGGATTCCGATCGCGCGTTTGGGCCAACGGCCTTTATTAGTCGGTGGAGACGCCACTTTGGCAGTTGTTGAATCCCGGCTTAAGCCCGTGCTGGCGCAACAGAATTTAGTCGCTGCCTGGGGACGATACGGCTTGGACTGTAGTGAAGCGGCGTTGGCGAATTTACAGAGCGCAGCAGACTCCCATCAGGCGGATCTCATTATTGGGATCGGGGGTGGCAAGGCGTTGGATCTGGCGAAGCTCTTGGCCTACCAGCGCCGCTTACCGATCGTGACGATTCCCACCTCAGCCGCTACCTGCGCCGCTTGGACGGCGTTGTCCAACGTGTATTCCGAGGCGGGGGCATTTCTCTACGATGTGGGATTGCCTGCCTGTCCGGATTTACTGGTTTTAGACTACGGGCTAGTCGCCACTGCGCCGCGCCGCACGCTGGTGGCTGGCATTGGTGATGCGATCGCCAAGTGGTATGAAGCCTCGGTCAGCAGTGGTCATTCTGAACGGACGTTCTTGGTCGCTGCGGTGCAACAGGCCAGGGTGCTGCGGGATCTCCTGTTCCAGAAGTCCAAGCAAGCGATCGAGGAGCCAGGAACTGAGATTTGGCAGGATGTGGTGGATGCCTCGGTGCTGTTAGCGGGGGTGATTGGAGGGATTGGCGGTGCTCAGTGTCGTACAGTGGCGGCCCATGCAGTACACAATGGCCTGACCCACCTCCCCGCGGCCCACGGAGCCCTCCATGGCGAAAAAGTAGCCTACGGTATTTTGGTGCAACTGCGGCTAGAAGAACTGTTACAGGGGAACCAATTAGCCGCGACCGCTCGTCAACAGTTGCTGAAATTTTACGACGAGATTGGCTTGCCGAAAACCTTAGCCGATTTGGGCCTGGACAGAATTACGATCGCAGACTTGGAGCAGGCGGCGATCGTGGCCTGCAATCCCCAATCGGATATTCATCGCCTTCCCTTCCCAGTGGAACCCAGCCAACTGCTGGCTGCGATGGTTTCCACCACTGCACCTACCGCCTTTTCCGCCGTTGAATCTGCCGCTTTCCTTGAAGAGGTATCCCTATGACCCCCACTTGGATTTCCACCGCCGATCGTCTCAAAGCACTTCCCCAGTACGTCTTTGCCCGGTTGGATGAACTGAAGGCCAATGCCCGTGCCCAAGGGGTCGATTTGATTGATTTGGGGATGGGAAATCCAGATGGAGCTACACCGCAACCTGTTGTTGACGCGGCTCAACGGGCCTTACAGGATGTTAAGAACCATGGTTATCCGCCCTTTGAAGGCACGGCCAGTTTCCGGACCGCCATTACCGACTGGTATCAACGTCATTATGATGTGCAGCTAGATCCCGATGGGGAAGCTCTGCCATTACTGGGATCAAAGGAAGGGTTAACGCACTTAGCGCTGGCCTATATCAATCCCGGCGACACAATTTTGGTGCCGAGTCCCTCCTATCCGCCCCATTTCCGGGGGCCATTGTTGGCGGGGGCAGACTTGTACCCCTTAATGCTATCGGCAGAGAAGGATTGGCTGATTGATCTGGGAGCGATTCCCGATGAGGTCGCGCAGCGGGCTAAGATTCTTTATTTCAACTACCCCAGCAATCCCACCACGGCAACGGCTCCCCGCGAGTTTTTTGAAGAGGTGGTGGCCTTTGCTCGGAAGCATGAGATTTTGCTGGTGCATGACCAAGCCTATGCGGAATTGGCCTTTGATGGCTATCAACCGACGAGTTTGCTGGAAATTCCCGGCGCGAAGGACATCGGTGTTGAGTTCCACACCCTCTCCAAGACCTACAACATGGCGGGCTGGCGAATTGGGTTTGTCGTGGGGAATCGCCATGTCATCCAAGGGTTGCGCACCCTAAAGACCAATCTGGACTATGGGCTTTTCTCGGCCTTACAAGCGGCGGCGGAAACGGCGCTGCGGTTGCCAGAACCCTACATTCAGGAAGTGCGCGATCGCTATCGCACGCGGCGGGACTTTTTGATTGAGGGCTTGGGTAAGTTGGGCTGGACGATCCCCAAACCCAGCGCCACGATGTACCTTTGGGTACCCTGTCCGATCGGTCAAACCTCGACGGATTTTGCACTTTCTGTTCTGCAAACTACGGGAGTGGTGGTGACGCCGGGGAATGCCTTTGGGACGGGAGGAGAAGGCTACGTGCGGGTTAGCTTGATTGCGGAGTGCGATCGGTTGCAGGAAGCCCTCGATCGGCTAACTCAGGCGGGCATCCGCTACGATACTCCGGCCCTTGTTTCGATGGAATCCTAAACGGGTTCCTTGGAAATCACTCTGTTCCTTGGAAATAACCAGGGTTACGATCACCCTAGACGCGGTTTCAGTTCACCGCAACAGCAAGCAAAAATAATCAAAATACAAAATAAAAGGGGGCAATTTTCATTGCCCCCTTTCTCACCATTTAACCCTTCACAACCCAATCACTCTAGTTGTTGCTCTTTTGCAGCATCTGCTGAGCTTCCTTGCTGGGGTTATAACCAAACCCAAAGGTAGACCGATCGCTGTCGTCAACAATCTTAGGCGTTACCAGCACGATAACTTCTTTGCGTTCATTTTGCCGCTCTGTCCGACGGAAGAGTGCACCTAATAGTGGCAGATCACCCAGAATTGGCACCTTCCGCACATTAGCTCGATCGGCTTCTTGAATGACCCCGGTGAGTAGCAAGGATTGGCCATCCCGAATCCGAATCAATCCTGTGTTAACCTCACGGCTTTGCAGGAGCGTAACTTGTTGTTGAGCAATCTGTCCACCGGCAGGCAAACTCACACTTTCCGTCCGTTGAGGTGACTTAATCACGGGTTTAATGCGCATCGAGATAAACCCGTTATCGTCGATCCGCTCCACAGCCAAGTCCAGGGTTAACCCAGCTTCCTGTTTTTCAATCGTGACTGTCACCGTTGGCGGAGAACCTGCCTGCGTTTCTACTTTGAAGTTCGTAATGACTTCTTCAGTCAGTTTCACCTGGGAGTTTTGGCCCTCCTGTACCACTAGGGTTGGATCAGTCAAAATCTTGGCGTTCTGATTCACGATCGCCGCTTGCAGTTGGCCTAACCAGCGATTGCCCACATCAAAGGAGATGGGTGGAATGACTGATACCGGCGCTAAACCCACCGATTGATCAACCAAGGTTGCAGGGGCAGAGGCGGGACTACGGCTCCCCAGGTTGATAATGGCGGTTCCACCGGAGTTCACAACGTTCGTGTCGTTGATATTGAAGGAGAAACTGGTCCCTGCCCGGTTAATACCCAGTAGGTTCACATCAATAATCTTGACGCTAACGGACGCTTGGCGCTTCCGGGCATCTAATTGGGTTAACAATGCCGTCGCGATCGCCACTTTACGCGGTGAGCCGGTCAGCGTAATGCTATTCAAGCGGTTATCGCCCGATACCGAAAGTCCCCGTAAAATCAGGGGGCCAACCCCTTCATTGGCTCGCAGTGCCAGGATGGTCGGCGTCCGAGTTTCGATCGTTCTGGCGGCTGCCCCTTCCCCAACGGTTTGTACCTGCACCTGGGTGATGGGCAACTGGGTTTCTGCCCCTTGGGTCGTCAAAAAGTTAGAGGCATTTTCCGTTGTGGTTTGGTTGAGCCGAATTGTGCGGGAAATCACATTCCGCGCATCATCCGGCAGCCGAGGTCCTACAAACACCGTGCGGCCCACGCGATTGGCTTCCAGGCTAGCACATTGAGAACCCCCGCCTGGTGCACCGCTAGACGCTCCCGAGGGGGCAACACAGGCAATTCTCAGGACGTAGTTGAAAACATCCTGGACAGATTCATTCTCAATATCCAGAGATACCGTCGGCCCACCAGAGCTAGAGCCAGAACCCGGTGCGCCAGGGACTGCTGCTCCAGGGCCAGATCCAGGCGTTTCTGCAAAGGCCAGGTTCATGCCTGCCGCCCGTGCCAAAAGCGACAAGACTTCCCGCACAGGGGCATCCCGCAGCACCAAGCGTGGAATCCGCTCACTGGTACCTAGGTCGATATAACTCGGACTGGTGTCAATCTGTGCCACCGCCATATCACCCACTGGAGGCGGAGAAGCCTTGGGCAGCAGCGGCGGTACCGGCGTGATCGGTGCAACGGGAGCCGTCCGGGGGGCTGTGGGATTCGGGACAAAGGGCGCGATCGAAGGCGCTGGGGTGGGGGCAGCGCTGGGGGCTGGGGGGGCTTGGGCGATGCGATTGTCGCCCGGTTTGCCATTCACGCTAAACACCACACTGCCGCCATCTTTGCGGGTAATTTGTCCGGTGGGGGTACCGTTTTGGCCGACCACCGTCACCTGGACGCCGTTATTCACCGGAGACACCATGACTGAAGCAATGCCTGGAGCCGGATTATCCTGACGTAGGGGTTGATTCTTGGCTAACTGGGCATTGAAAATAAACCCTGTCCAAGTATTACCTCGGTTGGTATTAAAGACTTGAGGCGCTTTACCGCCTTCAGATTGGGTCTTCAGGATAACGTCAAATCCCGTTTGACTGGGGCTGACTTGCACATCGGTCACTTGGGTGGACGCTGCAAAGGCAGGGTGGGCAACTGCGACTAGCGCGACCGTTGCAGCCAGTGCTCCACTAATTTCTCGAAACTGTCTCACAGTACACTCCTCTGATGGAAAAGGGTGATGGAAAAGGGTTGTGAAGCGGTCGCGCCTTGGGAAAGATCGCGATCGTCTAATCTATCAAGGTCAACACAAGCAAGGTCAACGTCAAACGAAGTCCTTGCCCTTAGCCCTACTTGGCCGCAGGACTGGGACTAGGGCTGGGGGCTAATTTCTTCGTCTCATCGGGGGTGAGGGGAATGAGCGCATCCATCTTGAAGGAAGTCGTCACTAAGGAATCGGGTTGACAATTCGTCAAAAACCGGATTTGGTCAGCGGACTTAATGGTGCCGTCCCCTGGGTTGACTTCGTAGAGGCGACCGACTTTGGCTTCTTGGCCGCCCCGCCCCCGTTTGACGTTGAGTTCACGAACAATCAACAGTGGCTGCAATCGCTCGATCGTGCGGAAAATGTTTTGGGTTTGATTAAAACTCCCTTCAAACTCAACGGTAATGGTCTTGCGTTTCAGCTTGTTGTTGAGGGATTCTCCGAGGGACCCATCGTTCACCACCCCTGGAATGGCAGTGGCTGCCGCTGGATTGTTTGCCTGGGCCGGATCAACAAAGGGTTGAAACTTCCGCAGTTTCGCTTCAGCCACGATCGGGCCAAATTGCTCTTCAAACTTTTGAGCACTGGCTAGATTGGTGTATTGCTCTTTAACCCAACTGGGGCAACTGGCTAATTTTGTCCGTTTTTCATTGACAACCCCGCGATTATTCTTTTCAATCAACTGACTGAGATCAAACAGAATCGTATCGAGGTTCTTTTCTGAGGCAAACAAAGCCAAAACTTGCTGACGCTGCTGTTCCACTTTGGCTAATCGCACCTTGGAATCTTTCAGCTTCTTTTCGATCGTTTGCTGTTCTTTCAGTTGCTCCTGCTTCTCGGCCACTTGCGCCTTGAGCTGGTTGTATTGATCCAATGCCGGCTGACCCAGATTCAGCCACAATAGGATGGCACCGACGACTCCACCAACCCCCAACAAAACTCCCGTCACCGTTGGAGTGAAAGTGATGCCAAAGGCCGAGGGATAATTGGGGCCTGAATCAAATTCAGGATCTTGAGGAATAAAATCTCCACTAGCGGTCATGGTTTAATCACTCCCTTGTTTTTGAGGGACTCAATGCGGCTAACAAGACCCACTGCTCCCTTGCGATCGAGTTCCCGAACCAAATCAGCAGTCGGCACTTCGGTCACTGCCGTTTGAATGGAAAACTTGATGTCACCTGGAAACTTGGGAATGTCTAATGTTTGAGAAGAGCCCGTATCCTTGCGTTCGATCGGCAAGCTGATCTGCGACAGCGCCTTAGGATCTTCCCGTTCTACAGAAACGATGCTAGTTTGATCCCCCTTCAGGAAGTTGGATTGCTGCAACACGACTAGAAAATCGTTCACCTCTTCAAAGCTGCGGGCAATGCCTTGAATCACCACAACACCCGAGGTGGGACTGTTGGCGGCGGCGGTTCCCGCTTGTTGCCCTTGAGGTTGCTGTTGGGTAATGGAACTTAACTGAATCCCCGCAGGCATGCGATCGCGCAGATCCTGAGCCATAGCAGACCAGGGTTTAATTTGGTTAAACACAGAGGCTAACGCTTGAATTTCGTCTTCCGCTGCTTTTACCTTTTTCTCGGCTTCGGCTAACTCTTTTTTCTTCGCTTCCAAGTTCCCCAGTTGGCTATCTAAGCGCGCTTGCTCATCTTGCAAGGCTCCATTTTGCCAATTGAGAAATCCCCAAGCCCCCAATGTGCCAAACAAGCACAGCACCATCAAGCCCGTCCCCAGATATAAAGGCCGTTTGTCGTCTGGAGAGAGTCCTGTACTGAGGCCGCCGCGACTTCTAGATGCGGAATCGGGTTTGAGATCGGGACGATCGTTGAGAAAATTAATATCTAAGCTGTACATCTACCATGCCTCCCGTAAACCTAGGCCCAGCACGACGCCTAAACTCGGTCTAACCGTATCTGGAATTTCCTGGGTGGTTTCCAATGCCAACGCTGCTACAGGATCGATTTGACTACAGGGCAAGCTCAATCGTTGGGTAAAAAATTCGTCTAGTTGGCCAATGGCAGCCCCTGGGCCAGCCAAGAGCAACTGAGCGACCTCTAGGTTTTCCCCTTGATTGGTATAGAAGTCGATCGATCGGCGCAACTCATCGGCGAGCTCACCTAAGATCCGCAACATGGCTGCGGTTCCTGGGTTGGTGCCCCCAGGCCGCCCGCCCATGTCGGCACTCACAGGAATGGTCATCCCCTGCAACAAATCAATACTGCGTGAAGGCGGTAAGTTCATGGCGCGGGACAGAGCACTTTGGATTTGGTAGGTGCCAATTGGCACGGTGCGGGAAAATTGCGGAACGCCATCCACAGTGATCGAAATTTCAGTACTTTCAAACTCAATATCGACGATCGCAACGGCTTCTTGGGGGGCGAACTGACGCAACTGGTCTCGAATGGTGCGAATTAGCGAAAAGCTGCTAATTTCTAACACATCAATCTCCAGTCCCGCTTGCCGAAAGGTGCGGATGTAGGAGTCAGTCATTTCCTTGCGGGTAGCCACCAACAGCACTTGAACTTTTTCAATGCCATCTTCGTCGATGAACAGGCCCAGCTTTTGGTAGTCCACATCTGCTTCTTCCCGTGGGAAGGGCAGGTACAGACCCGCCTCCTGGTTCAGCACCATGTCCCGCAATTCCCGATCGTCTAACTCCGCAGGAACCGGAATAATCCGCGTCACCGTATCTCGCCCGCCAAGCACAGCTGTGGCAACCTGTTTTGCCTTGATTTTGTTCTCTGCCATGGCTGATTGAATTAATTCCGCCATAGCAGATTGATCGACAATTTGACCTTCCTGAAAAATGCCTTCTGGAACAGGAATGGTTACATAATTTGCCAGCCGAAATTTTTGCCCTTGCCGCCGCAAAAGCACGATGTTGACGCGATCGGGAGCCAATTCAATACCGACCCCTTTCGACTTCTTTGAAAATAGACCCTTAAAACTGTTAACCACAGCGTTGCTAGCCCACTATGAACGAGTTTGAAAGTAAGAAATGGCGAACCGAAACACGACAACTCACTGTTGAATACAGTGTGTTCTACCGCATGGTACACAATTTATTTCAGAATGAACGACTAGTTTTGCCAAGATGATCAATCTCTCGCAATCTAGCGCGACTCTTGCTATAGACTCGATCTGAAAATCGAGCAATTATCCTATAGAGACTGCGTTAGAGTTCCTCTTCAGATAGCAAATTGCATCTCATTTTGGAGAGAATTTGCATCGACTGAATGTTCCAATCGATGAAATCTAGAAACTCTAAAAAGTAGGTTCAATTTATAAGCATGAAGCTACTCAATTAGCCCAAGATGTTCTTCGTTGAAGAAACATTTGATCTAAATACGAATAGCACCCCAACAGTGATGTTACACACAATCTTCAAAAACGCACGAAAAAATCTGAGTTTTCCGCAAGATTCGCTCCTTTGGTAGACTGACCGGGATAGTCAAGCCCCGTTCCTAAGCTGGATGGTGCGATCGGGGGTCACTGGAGAGAAAGTCATGATGGATGGGATATACAGTGGATGGAGCCGATGGCGGAACAGGCTGTTGAGCAAACCGTTCAGCAAACCGTTCAGCAAATCGTGGGGTAAACCGTGGGGTAGGCCGTGGGGCAAAGCATGGCAACGGTTTTGTCTCTTAGGTCTGTTGGGAGTCCTGACCAGTTGGCTCATCAGCTGTGGGGGGAATGGCCAAAAAGCAGCAGGCTCAGGGGAAGTGGAATTTTGGACCATGCAGCTTCAGCCCCAATACACCAGCTACTTCAACCAGCTAATTAGCCGTTTTGAGGCTGATAACCCCGGCATCAAAGTCAAGTGGGTTGATGTGCCCTGGGCTGCCATGGAAAGCAAAATCCTCACGGCGGTGGCCGCCAAAACTGCTCCCGATGTGGTCAATTTGAATCCTAACTTCGCCTCCCAACTGGCGGAGAAAGATGTCTGGATGGATCTGACCAACAAAGTACCGTCCGACATCCAACAACAGTACTTACCCAACATTTGGAAAGCCAGTACGCTGGAGGGCAAAACCTTTGGAGTGCCCTGGTACCTGACGACACGCATTGCGATCTACAACCGCGAGTTACTCCAAAAAGCGGGATTGGCTCAACCCCCTGCTACGTTTGCTGAGTTATTTAAGGCAGCAACCCAAATTAAGGAGAAAACGGGGAAATATGCCTTTTTCTCGACCCTGGTACCGACGGATTCTGGGGAAGTGTTGGAATCCTTTGTCCAGCAGGGCGTTTCCCTTGTGGACAGCCAGGGCAAAGCTGCGTTCAATACACCGCAAGGGAAGGCGATCTTTCAAAGCTGGGTAGAGTTGTATAAAAATGGACGACTGCCTAAGGAAGCACTGACCGAAGGTCACCGCCATGGCATTGATCTCTACCAACAAGGGGAAACAGCTATCCTGTCATCCAGCCCAGAGTTTCTGCGTACCATTGGGAATAATGCTCCGGCGATCGCGAAAGTTTCGGCTCCCGCAGCCCAGCTCACCGGAGAAACTGGGAAGAAAAACGTGGCAGTGATGAACTTAGTCATTCCTAAAATGACGGATCAGCCGGAAGCCGCCCTAAAATTTGCCCTTTTTGTCACCAATAACGAAAATCAATTGGCCTTTGCAAAGGCGGCTAACGTTTTGCCGTCTACCCAAGCAGCTCTGCAAGATCCTTACTTTAGCCAGGTTCCCGCCCAAGCGACCCCACTGGATCAAGCCCGAATTATCAGTGCTAAACAACTTCAGGAAGCCGAGGTGCTCATTCCAGCTATGAAAAATGTCAAGCAATTGCAAAAGCTGATCTATGAAAATCTCCAATCTGCGATGCTGGGGCAAAAATCGGTTGATCAAGCGATCGGGGATGCTGAGAAGGGGTGGAATGAAGCCAACCAATAGAACCCGAGGACTATAGCGATCGGTAACCCAAAACGAGATCGGAAACCGTAACAAAAAAGAGGGCTGCTCAAGCCCTCTTTTTATGCAGTGATTTGCTTTATGCAGTGATTTGCTTCTTGATCCTCACTGCCCCATGCTTACCTCAGTCTTTCAACCTCATGGCGTGTTATTTAATCCAGGTGGAGTGGTCGAGGTGTTCAATGCAGGCGGCAAAGCTGAGGAATTTTGACTAGCATCCAGCGAGGGAACGGTCGTTGGAGTGGGTGTCGAGGGAGGATTCCGGAGAGAACTTAAACCTGGGTCAGGTGCTGTTCCATTATTCAGTCCCGGAGGCGTCCCGTTATTTCCCACTCCATTGGGCGCAGTTCCGTTATTCAATCCTGGTGGGGTACCAGGATTTGGAAGACCAGGATTGGGTAACTGTGGGGGTTGTGGCGCAGGAGGTTGTGGGATTGGCGCTGGGGGTTGCGGCGCAGGAGGTTGTGGGATTGGCGCTGGGGGTTGCGGCGCAGGAGGTTGTGGGATTGGCGCTGGAGGTTGCGGCGCAGGAGGTTGTGGGATTGGCGCTGGAGGTTGCGGCGCAGGAGGTTGTGGGATTGGCGCTGGGGGTTGCGGCGCAGGAGGTGTAGGTACTGGTGGATCGAGTTTAGATGGTTCTACCCTGCTTCCTCCATTTTGAGCTCTCACTAGAAAAGGCTGTTCCGAAGCACCTCGATCTTCTCCCCGATTTTCTTGACCTTGCCCTAAACTCACACTCGATGAATTGCCAGGTGGGGGTGAAACAACTGAAGCGGTTCCAGTTATCTGACCATTAAATTGGATCCTTGCATCGGGCAAGTTAGGATTGGCTAAATCAAAGGCGGCTCCCCCTGCCACAGTACTGGGCAAGGATGGGGTGCCTGCTTTGACCAGTCGGTGGGCGGGGTTTTTCAGAATATCGGGAGTTTCAGCGATCGCACCTGCAAAGGGCACCTGCTCTTGCAACGCTTGAACCGTTTCTTCCTGCACCTTGGCAATATCAGGATCGGAATGCCGTCCGTTACGGCCCTGTAGATCTAGCCCCTTGACCATTTCACTCGTTTCATAGAAGCGGCGTAGGTCAAATTCATAGAGGCCGATAATTTTGTCTTTTTGTAGGACAACCATCTCCCCAGCCCGGAGCCCCAGTTTTTGTTCACCACTTTTATTTTCAATTTCCATCGGGCCGGTGGGGTTATTGGTGAGTGCCCCTACGACCGTAATGTCATCCTCTTCGATGTAGCGAATGAAGAGTGCTGATCCCCGTACGCCTGCGGTTGCGTTGGGCGTTCTGAAGGTTCCTCCCCCCTGACCTGGCGGAATGACAAAGAGAAAAGTGCCCTTGCTGAGATCATAGTGGCGCTGGTTAGGCCGGAAGCTAAAGGTGGAAAGTTCACCCACTCGAGCAAAGGTTCCATCGTTAAACCGGAGGTCGGCACGGGAGGCTTTGCGAGTAGAGAGCAGATCTCCCGGTGTCAAGCGATCCTCAATGCGGGCAGAACGACGTCCTTGGTTTTTCAGGGCAACTTGGACTTCACGAACCAGTTTTTTGACCCGTGCATCTGTTAAGGGTGCGGCGATCGCGCCATTCCATTGAAGTACCAACCCCAGACTAAACCCTGTGATGGCCGCAAGAGGGAACCATTTACTAAACATAACTGCCCCGCAAGTTGAGTGTAATAAGAAGTCGCTCCGATGCCATGCACCCTCAGTACCTAGTAGATATACCGCACCTAGTAGATATACCGCAGTAGATATATCGCACAATCCTAGAGAACGTCACCCCCCATCATTCATATATGGGCGTCACATACACATATGGGCGTCACACATAGAAGTCAATATGGGAGTGAGTCGGCCCGTTGAAATTTGCTTCAGTGACAATTTTTCTTCAGTGCCGATAATGATTATCTGATTAGTAGATCCTATATGCCTATCACTCGATCACTCAAACATACTGTATCGTGTCACACCCTCATACTTTGATAGCACACCCCATTGACAGCACTACAGGCATTTGTAGTTTTCTGTATTATTCTGTATTGCTTGGATGATTTGTCACGACAACTTTCAGTACCTAGTATGGCAAGTTCTTGTCCAAAGAACCTAGGGAATCGTAATACTTAACACCTGCAAGCCGAGATCTCATGGAAATGCAATGGGTAACAAGCCCTAGGGAATACCGGGTGGTTGAAGAAGCTCTGCCTGCACTCATCATAATGGGGATGACAGGAGATGCAATAGCAGTTAAAAAATAAGGCAGATCTGGATTTTGTTGTCCTCTAAACGGAGTAGAGCTGAAGGATTGTGTGTAGCATCTAGGCAGAGATCAGTCCCCCAAAAACATGAGTCCCTCAATCGAGGTAGCTCGATCGGGGGTTCCCGTCATGTTGGGTGGGCACTTCTGTGGACAAGCATTTATTCATCTGTATCTTCAGTCATCTGCATCCTTTTCCGAGTTCTGTTTAGAACACCCGCTCATCAAACTTGAAGGTGATTGTCTCTTGCTCCAGCAACTTCACAATGACTCGACGCCGTTGTTGCGGTGGATAGCCAACCTCAGCTGTCTCCTTGCCCTCACCAATGTTGGGGTGAGCTTGCCTGCCTGGGCAGATTTGGCTCCTCCTCTCCCCCCAAACAACAATGGCTCAGCACCAGTCAATTCACCACCTCCCTTGCCGCCGCTTTTCAATCGACCCGATCGACCTACTTTTGGATCCCCTCCAGATTTACGCCTAGCCCCACCACCTGCCAGACAGATCGGGCCTCTTCCCAATCCCCTAGCCCTACCCCAGAATTCACCACTAAATAGTACATTTCAGAACAATTTACCCATTAATTCTTTCGATTCGCTTGATCTATCCTTCGAACGTTCCCAGTTCTCCCATGGGAGGGACTTTTCTCCCAATGTTCGCGAGATCCCTGAGCGAGAAATCCCTAATCGAAAAATATCTAATCGAGTAACCCAGTGGACATTGCTGGACACGATCGCGCTCCAGCCCTGGCAACCTGTAACGATCGCTGAAATGGAAGCGATCGCTTCTCCCCTGCCAGCACCGTCTCGAGCTACTGCCCAATTGGCTCAAAATCCTGGAAATGATCCAGAATTGGGGGAAATTCGCCTCAAACCGAATACGGATCCCGAGCTAGGAACCTTAACCTTACGTCCAATTAGTGCTTCGGATCCAGAATTAGGAGACTTACGTATTCGGGAGCCCCGCCCCCTGCCCGCGCCCCCACCCCCCAAAGCGCCCTCTGTCTTCTTGTTAGGTCGGGTAGATTATTTTCGCAATACCAATATTTTTTCGTCCGCTTTTTTGCAGGAATCCGATGGCTTGATCCGATCGGGGTTGACCCTGTTCTATGCACCAGCCCTCGGCCCTCAAACCTATGCAGTAACGTCGATCGATGCCAATGTCATTCGATACGCTAATGCCTCGCTCTTAAACTACGATGAACTGCGATTTCGGGCGGGAATTTTGCAAAGGCTGAGTCCCCGCATGTTTGGGGAAATTGGCTGGAGCAACCAACAACTCTTTACAGCGAAGGAAGGGTTACGGAATGTTCTGACCGGAGAACGGTTTCTGAACGATAATTCTTTGCGAATCGAATTTTCTCGCCAAGATCCGCTCACTCGACAGCTCAGCTTCAATACTTACTACCAATTTCGTTGGAGCTTGGTGGATGAGATTAAAGACTACGATCGACTGATCAATACTTTCATCAGCTCCCTCAGCTATCAACTGTCCCCCAGCTTGCAAGCGGCCCTGGATTACCAGTTCATTTGGACACACTTTACCCAGCAATCGCGGGAAGACTGGTACCATCAACTGGCGGGTCGTCTGAGTTACACACTGAATCCCCGTACCCAAATCAATATTTTTGGGGGACGTAGTTTCGGTAACTCTTCTAATCCAGGGCTGAACTTCAATGGGTGGCTACTGGGAGTCGGCGTGGTATTTAATGTGCCACTTTTTTAGCGCTGGTGTGTTTAGCATGGGTTGATTTAGCACAGGTTTGGCGTAGAGCCTGGGCTGGACGTTAGATCTCAACGGGTTCAATCAAATACGAGCACCAGTCACTCCAACTACCGGGATACAGTTTTGCGGGAATGCCCACTTGATGGAGAGACAGTAGGTTGACGCAGGCGGTTACCCCCGAGCCGCAATAGACAATGATTTCTGGCCTGATTTCTGGGTTTTCAGAAATTTCGGGTCTTGCAGAGCTTTCCGGGATTTCAGTCCCATCGCCTAGGAGGGTGTGCCAGCGATCGCGCTGCCAGTCCAACGATCGCACAAAGCCCTGTTCATCGGTAACTTCTTGCCAAGGGGCATTGATGGCACCGGGAATGTGGCCGGCCACGGGATCGATCGGTTCCGATTCCCCCCGGTAGCGGACGGCTTCCCGCGAGTCAATCAAGAGACTGGGCGGAACCGTCTCAGCTTGGGATGGTTGATGCCCTTCGATCGCTGGAAGACCCGCACGAATCCTGTGAATATCGACAATTGCGCTGAGGTTGGGCTGGGGGAGAAAGTTTCCCTGCCGAGGCAACGGAAGGTCAGTAGTGGTAGGCAATCCGGCGGCTTGCCACGCAGACCAACCACCATTGAGAACCGCGACCCGATCGTGCCCCAGGTAACGCAATAGCCACCATAACCGCGCCGCAAATGCGAATCGAGAATCGTCGTAGGCCACCACCCAGGTTTCTGAGGTTACGCCCATGGCTGTTAATTTGTCTGCCAAAACTGTTGGATCAGGCAAGGGATGGCGACCTCCATGGCGACCCACGGGACTCGAGAGATCTTGATTGAGGTCAAGATAATAGGCACCGGGCAGATGACCCGCTTCATATTGCTGCCGTCCGAGGTGGGGCTGCATGAGGGAGAAACGACAATCCACAATCACGATCGCAGGATGAGGAATCGCAGAACGAGGGATCGCAGGATGAGAATGGGCCTCATTTGCGGGATTGCTGCTCTCCGATTGCAATTGCAATTGCTGGAAAAGATCTTCGATCGAAATCACTACCGATCGTACGCAGTCATCTAAAGCGACCATACCGATTTTCTATAACAGACTTTCCAATTGTCTGACCAGATTTGAATCCAAGAATGACACAAAATTGGGTTTGAAATTGGGTTTATAGAATCCTAGAATTTTGCCACCCAGCTAACTTAATCTCGCGGATTTAATCTAGCTTATTGAATGAATCTTTCTCAACATCTCAAAGGGCCTAGTCAAAATGACTAGACCCTGAATACTAGAGATTAATTCAATTTGCAACTTGGTTCAATTACGAAAGCGAAATCGTGGACAAAATCACAGTAGTCAACAGACCTTAAAAATCGCTCTCAGTCTATTCAGACTGTACTTCTAGATGGATTGTAGAGAAGCCTCAAACAAAGTAACTAGCAGGTACATGTTAATTGAGTTGAATGGCGTTTGAGACCAGATTCCAGAGCTAAGATTTTGAGACCGAAGATAAAGCTCAAAAGTTAACCTTTGTGATGGGATCAAAGCAGGAGGCACAAGCTTTAATCAGGGATTTAGAGAGGAGGTGTCTGGCTCCTTTAGTGCCTGCATCTAATCTACTCGGTACAGACTGAAAAAAACAAGAGTTTTATCAAAGTTGATGGCTTGTTACATTTTGCAATACTTCAGTTTGAGGTGATTTAAAAATCAGCGTTCTTAGCGTTGTAAAGCCCGCCAGGTGGCTTCACCAACAACCCCATCCACATCCAACTTCGCTTGCTCCTGTAAGGCTTTGACGGCTGCTTCCGTTTCATCCCCAAAAATGCCATCCGCCAGACTTTGTAATAACCCGATCGCGCGGAGTCGTTTCTGTAATTGAATGACTGCATCACCGCTAGCGCCCTTCCGCAGAACGGGATAGGCATCCTGGGTCGTCCCTTGGGGGGACTGGGGTTTGGGTGCTGAGGCCGTTTTGGGCGGAGGGGCGATCGGGGTAGAGGATTTGGGAGGCGCTGTCTGGGGAGCCGTTGGGCTGGGGGGCGTCGCACTAGGTGATGCACTAGGCCCTGAACTAGGCAGTGTGGTACCGGGTGCAGGCGGCAGTAATTTGGCCCAGGTTCCATTCCCTACGATGCCATCTTGACTTAAGCCAGCGGCCTGCTGGAAGCGAGTGACCGCAATCAAAGTTTCTTCGGTATAGGTTCCTGTCAGACTCCCGTTGTAGAACCCTAACAGTTTGAGCATGCCTTGGAGTTCCAAGACATCGACTCCCTGACTGCCCAGCTTGAGCAATGGCCGGTTGAGTGCCGCCGTGGGAGTGGGAACTGTGTTGGGGATAGTTGCCACGTTGGGGATAGTTGCCACAGGAGACACTTCGGCCTGGGCGCTGGTGGACGCAAAATGCCAGGGGGTATTGCAAGGAGCGATCGCGCCCCAAAGCCCCAAAATTCCAGCTCCTGCAATCCTGACAAGGAGATTGTGTCGTTGATGGTGAGTATCCTGTCTCATCCCAGAAATTCCCTCAGCTTGCCACGCAGACGTTTAACTCCCCTGAAGTTTATACTATCTCTGACTTAGATCGGACTGAGATCGACCTGAGATTCGACCTGAGATCGACCTGAAGATTAGATTCAGATTACGTTGACGGAGCCGCGATCGTGCATCTTATGGCTGAGTCATCTACGGCTAGGTCAGCTACGGCAGCGATCGTAGCAATCACTGGGCAAGACGACTCTACGGGCTTCTACAACTCGTGAAGCCATTTGCGGAGTAACCTATGGAATACTTCACGGAGCAAGCAACCATGACCCGGACTTCCTATCCCCTTCTACTGCGGTTCCAAGGCTGTCTTTTGGGTGCAGTTCTGGGAGCATGGCGGGGATCTCAGGGCGGCTGGACAGGGTCTGCGCTCCAGGATGAGTCTCCCGCTATCCTGTCGTCTGCTTGCGGTCAGTTGAGTCAACGGCTGGTGCAGTCTACCCACAGCTTGGTGGCAGCTAGGAGCGACCCCAGCAACGATCGCACAGTACTGAGTACGTTTCCTCTACCGACTGATGCAGCGATCGCGGGCTTACTGCCGTGGTTGACGGAAACCACTCCCCCCTTGGAAGGGGCGATCGGCCTGTTGCCCTATCTGCTGTACGGCCATGAAAGTCCCAGAGCGCTGAATCATATCCTAGAAAGGATCCTCCCCACTTTGCGGCCTAGCCATTGTTCGCTGTTCGGGCTGGTGGGTGGAGGATTATCCCTGGCGTTGCAAAATTCTGAGTCCCCTAAAACAGCCCTAGCCCAATTTCTGCGACCGTGGTTAATGGCATTTCCGGTTATGGAGAAGCGGGATCAGGCGCAGGCGGATCATCCCCAGGGAGAGTCTGGCTTCAACCTATCCCATATCAGTACCTTAGAAGATTGGCTGACGCAGCAACGCAGTCTAGAGTTTGTCCAGCAATGGTTACAAACCCGATCGCAGATGCCTAAGGATGCTCAGCAGGTTTTGCAGGTTCTTTATTGCTTTCTCTCCACCCCACAAGATGTGGGAACGGTGGTCGATCGAGCGGTGCGGGCCAGCGATCATCCAACCCTGACGGGAGCCCTAGCGGGAGCTTTGGGGGGAGCTTACAATGGGGTGATGGGTTTACCGATCGCTTGGCGAGCCTGGGGTAGGACTGCGAACTCGGTTAGAGCGAACAGAATCCTAGAAGACACAAGACTAGAAGACACAAGACTAGAAGACGGGGGACTAGCAGATAGGATATTAAACGAGCCTCAGAGTGAATGGCTAGCTACACAGTTACTCCTTGCTTGGGCTGGGATTGATCCACAACTACGCGCTAAGGTAACAGCGCCATCGGTTGCGGCCCCCCGATCGTTGAAAGTGCGATCGCGCAACCGTCCCTAACTGAGTGTGGAACATGATGTGACCAGGGACAGTGATCGCTTTGTAACCCTGACTGGACAAGGGATGGGGGATAGTCCAAATTTCTAGAAGGAAATTTCCCGGACACCCTCATTGACAAGCCGTATTATTGACACGAAGATCGATAAATTGATTTTTTTAAAATACTTTTTTAGAGTGCTTTTTGAAATGATTGATTTTGCAATGATTGAGGAGGCTGCCTCCCGATTGCTGTTGTAATCCACAATTTCTACAATATATTGTGATATTTTCCATCTATTCAACTGTTTTATTGATCTTGTTTATTCTGATTTGAATTGGATTAATCAATCGGTACTTATACCTGTTTTACTAAAGTTTTAAGGGTTGTCAAAACTTAAATTGTATGGAGATGACACTATAGCTTTTAACATTCACGCTCCGAGTTTGCACAGGTCTCGCTATTCATACTGCAAGTATGTCTGCTTCCGGTAGTGATCCTTCCAGCCGAGCATTCGTACTTTGAGTCTTCATGCTTCTTGGATTTGGCGATCTTGATTCAGGCTTCTAGGATGTAGAGTTGGGATCAGCGATCGCCAAGATATCACGATCGATGAGTGGATTTTGAACCAACAACTAGTCTTTTGCTAGGGATTTAGGCTGATTTCATAACGTTATTGATTAGGAATTCACGATGTCAAAACGTTTCGCTCAGATTATGCGTCATCTCCATCCCCAGTTATTTGGCTTGATTGCGGTGACTTCATTAACCATTGCCTTGGGTCAACGGTTTTATTCCCAACCCCAATTGGCGATCGGGAAAATGGCCCCGCAAACGATTATTGCCCCTGCAAACGCAAGTGTAGAAGATGCGGAAGCCACCGAAGCAAAGCAACAACAGGCCCGCAAGGATGTGAATCGATTTGTCATGATCGATCCCCAGGTGCAGTCGGCCACGCAGCAAAAATTACACCGGTTGTTTGATCAAGGTAACCGGATTCGCAAATTGGCCGGGGCGTTGCCTTACTTGAAACCCGCAGATTTGCCGATCGCTGTGCAACAGTCTCTCCGCAAGTGGAGTGATGCGGAGTGGCAGGCAGTGCAAACAGATATTCTCAAACAGTCCAAGGCGATCGGGCCAAACTCACAGCGCCTAAAACAACTGCAATTAACCGCTGTTAAAGATCCCAATCAACAAAAAGTCATTCAAGCGATTCAAACCTATCTCCGTCGCCAGACTTCAGCCGACTTCAGCCCATTTCTGCGCACGGTGCAAGAGAGCCGTCAAGCTTACAAAACAGCCATTTCTGCCCTGCAAGATGCGACATTTGTCGATTCTAAATTGCAATTTGACCCAGCGTTATTAGATTGGTCAGACCCAACTTGGAAGCAAATACAAACCACAATTAGCAAAATTGCCGATCGTATGTTGGCGCAGGGGATTGCCCAGGGATTGCCCGACGAGGCTCTGCAACAGGCGATCGATCTACAAGTTCAAGGCAGTCTCCCAACCAACACCCAGACCACTGCGAAAAATCTTCTAAAATTATCGCTCCAGCCGAATTTAGTTCCTGATCTAGCGCGCATTCAGGCCACGGCGGATAAAAATGCCAACGAAGTGCCGCCTCAAATGGTAACGATTCGCAAAGATGCCGTGATCGTCTATGGCGGGTCAAAAATTGAACGATCGCAGTTTTTATTATTAGAGTATTTTGGACTGAGCGAACGACGTACTAACTGGATCGGTCTGTGCATGTTTGGGGGTGGTGTTGCAGTTGTCGTTCTGGTCTTTTCTCGATTGATGCCTTCGCTCACGGAGCAGTGGCGACGGCGGGATGACGGGTTAGTGCTTCTCTTAGCGTTATCTACACCGTTGTTGTTGATGTTAAAAATTCCAGTCCCTAATTTGTCGATGATTGGGATTTTAAGCAGCACCTTCTATGGCGCTCCGGCGGCGATTTTGCTGACTGCGGGACTGGGGGGATTGCTGCCCGTGGGCATGGTGCTAGGGATTAAGCAATGGTTGCCAAGCCTATTGGGGGGACTGTTGGCGGCAATGCTGGCTGGGAAACTACGATCGCGGGAAGAACAAGCGCTATTGGGCTTAATGATTGGCCTGCTGCAAGGCACCACCTATGGACTCTTGGGGATTCTTACGGGGGGCTTTAGCTACGCCTTAGTAACGGAAATGGGCCTGCAAGCACTGGTGGGTGTGATTTGGAGCATTGTCGCGATCGGGTTAAGTCCCTATCTGGAACAATTTTTTGACCTCGCTCCCACCATTCGTCTCTTGGAACTGGCGAACCCTAACCGACCGTTGCTCAAGCGGCTGGCAGCGGAGGCTCCGGGTACCTTCCAGCACACCATTTTTGTGGCAAACTTGGCGGAAGCAGCGGCGCGGGAATTGGGTTGCAATGTGGAATTGGTTCGAACGGGCACCCTGTACCATGACATTGGCAAAATGCATGATCCCCTAGGATTTATTGAAAATCAAATGGGCGGCACTAACAAACATGATGTGATTGATGATCCCTGGGAGAGTGCGAAAATCATCAAAAAACATGTCACTGAGGGCATTGTCATGGCCAAAAAAGCACGATTGCCAAAAGCAGTGCAGGCATTTATTCCAGAGCACCAAGGCACAATGTCGATCGCCTATTTCCACTATCGTGCCCAGCAGAGAGCCCAACAGGATGGGAGTAAGGTGGTGAAGGATGTTGATTTTTGCTATGACGGGCCTGCACCCCAGTCGCGGGAAACGGGCATTGTGATGCTGGCGGATTCCTGTGAGGCGGCCCTGCGATCGCTCAAAGATGCGACTCCGGATATCGCGAATAATATGATTCAGAAAATCCTACGGGCCAGATGGCAAGATGGACAACTGGCTAATTCCAGTCTGTCACGGGAGGATCTCACCAAAATTGGTCAGGTCTTTTTGCAGGTATGGCAACAGTCTAACCATCAAAGAATTAGCTATCCTAAGTGATGAGAATGATGAAAAAGATAACGCTATCCTGAGAATAATCACTTCAATTAAGATTCACCCGGTAGATCACGATGCTAAACCGAATTGAAATTATTCAAGCCGATATTACTAAACTGGCAGTAGACGCGATCGTCAATGCAGCAAAAACGTCCTTGTTAGGCGGTGGAGGTGTGGATGGAGCGATTCACAGCGCCGCAGGGCCGCGATTGCTGGCGGAATGCCGATCGTTAGGCGGCTGCGAAACGGGACAGGCTAAAATCACGCGGGGCTATGACCTGTCTGCGCAATGGATTATTCATACCGTGGGGCCTGTCTGGTACGGCGGCAACCAGCAGGAAGCGGAATTGTTAGCCTCCTGTTATCAGCACTCGTTGATGCTGGCGGTGGAACGGCAGGTGCAAACGATCGCCTTTCCAGCCATTAGTTGTGGCGTGTATGGCTATCCTGTTGACCAAGCCACACAAATTGCGATCGCGGAGACCACCCGCTTTTTAGAAACCAATTCCACGATCGAAAAAGTGTTGTTCACCTGTTTTTCTGATTTCATTTATCAAGCGTATCTGCAAGCCGTGGACGCCGCCGCCTAAGGCCGCACTGGGTCTCAGCGTCTCTCCATTCCCCTGCATAAGCTAGCGAGGCCATTAGGTAGATCTTCGTAATTCCTTCGATGAACAATTTCACGGGGAATCCGTCATCTTTACCCACGCGAGTTCCTGCTCTCGGGATTGCTCTGCTACGTTGAGGCAGCGCGATCGCTGGGGTTGGCGCTTGGGTTACTTGCCCTCCTTGCTAGATCTTCTATGAAATCCCTTCAGTTTCTTGCCATGAGTACTGCCCTCAGTACTGCCATGGTCACTCAGTTTATTCCGAGCGCGATCGCCCGTACGGAGATCTTTGGCCAGCCGGGACGGGATGGTATCTCGGGTCGCAGTGGCCGCAGTGGTAATGATGGCCAAAATCAATCGATTCAACTGATCAATAGTCCAGTGATCAATAGTCCAGTGACCAATAGTCCAGTGACCAATAGCCTACAGACGCTTGACCTGTCTGGGAGTCGTGGCGAAAACGGGGACAATGGCGGCTATGGTGAGGATGCCCAATACTGTCAGTCGCCCCGCAATGTCCCCTACAATCTACAAGGTGCCAGGGGCGGCCACGGGGGTAACGGCGGTCACGGCGGCAATGGCGGCAACGGCGGCAACGTGACGATCTTTTTGAGTGAATTGGCGCAGCTACGGAACTTGCAACTGCGCAATTCCGGGGGAATGGGTGGACAAGGTGGCCGGGGTGGCCCAGCAGGACGGGGCTGTCAACCCTACCGACAAACCTGGACGATCGACATTTGTGAATGGGCATTGATGCGTCGGTCTCGCAAGGAGGCCAATGCCAGTTGGCAGGAAGTGGATCGCGAAAAGCAAGACTGCGAAGAATCAGGCCACAAATCCTACGAACATAACAATGAAACTTATGAATATCGTTGGGAACATCGCGGCGTAGTCGATCACGATCGCTACTATGCCACGGCGGGAGAAGCCGGTAGACCGGGGCAAGAGGGTCGCCGGGGAACCGACGGCAGCTATGGTACGGTGGTTCTGGTACCCGGTGTGCAGATTCCCCAGGAAACTCTCACGGTGCAAGCGCCGATCGCGCAAATTCAGGGCCAATCGATCGGGCTACTGAGAAACAATTGGCTGAATAGAACAGATTTAGGGCAATACCTAGCTCCAGGATCGAATGTTTCTGGGGAATATCAACTCCTGCAAACTGTGCGGAATCAGTTTCAAGTGGAGTGGAAAACCAATAAATCCATCGATCTTCTTGGTAACCCAGCGATCGCGGCCCGCATTGACAAGATCGGGGATTTATCGTTCCAAATTCCGGGTCATTTAGAATACCGGAATACCCGCAATGATAAAGGATACAAACTTGAAATTGTCAATGGAATTGCACCGGGACGGCTCAAGCAAATCAAGTTTCGGGGCTTCGATCAATTTAAAGACGCTCGTAACTTTGCGCTGATCGATGAAGGTAAATTAATGCAGGAAATTATAAGTCTGGAGGTACAAGTCAAGGTCAGCAATGGCAAACAAACGATCTCGGATACCTATGCCATTAACAATATCAATGGCAAGTTATCCACCGAGAATACTATTACCGTTTTGGGTGATATTTATAAACTGCAACTCAGTGATAAATTTGCACCGTTGCTCCAACCGGGTCAGCCCCTCACCTACACCCTCACTACGACTCAGACCACGCGATCGGGCGCGACCTATCAAGCGCAAATGCGGGTAAAACAAGTCGTCGATCAAGTCACTTTTCCCAGCGTGGACTACTTGCCCAGTCCATAAAATCAAAGTACTAGCGGGCATCCTGGGGACATTATCAAGTCACCCTGGCCCGCTAAACCACTCGCTCAATCAGACTAGCTTCTCGCTCAATCACACTAGCCTATTGCGAGAGGGTTGAACTGTGATTGGGAGCCGGGGCCGGTGGGTGACGCTGCGTGTTAGTCAATCCCAAATAAGCCAGAAAGATCAGAACTCCAACGACCATCACCATTTGGAGCGATCGTTCGATGATGATAAAGCCCCGTAGCCATCTATCCATCGGAAATCTCCTCAAACCCTAGGGTTTAATTCACGCATGGCTGCATTGTGCTGTGCTGCGCTGTTTGCCTGTATGCTCGTGGCCTGTATACTCGTGTGCCTTGATTCTGAGCTACCTATAAAGATTCTGAGGTACCTACAAGTTCCTAGGGTTTGATTCCGCAAAGCATGGGAAAAATTAGCTCCAGGAAAATTAGCCCCAGGAAAATTAGCGGCTAGGCAGCAGGCTGGTTACTGGCGTCCTCGCTGGCGATCCGTTGGTCGGCTTTCTGAATCGCATAGACCTCAGTTTTTTGCTGGCGGCCCCGGAGCTTGAGGGTTTCCACAGGATAGCCCTGCACCCGATGCCCCACCTGGATAAACGTATCTTCACTCATCAAAATGTCATAACAGTTCTGCCGATGCAATTGTTTATTCAGCGCTTCCAACCGAGCTGCCACATTGACCGCATCCCCGAGGATGGAATAATTAACCCGTTTGGCTCCACCAATGCTGCCCGCAACGACTAAGCCTGTGTGGATGCCAATCCCTGCCCGAATCGTCGGTTGACCGGCTGCTTGTAGTTGTTGATTTAGAATGGCCAGCCGTTCCTGCATGGCGATCGCGGCGGAGACAGCATTTAACGCATCCTGCTGAATTTCTTCCGCATTGGCACTGGGAAATGGAATACCAAACACTGCCATAATGGCATCACCAATATATTTATCAACAACGCCGTGATGCTGATGAATACAATCCGTCATTGCATCTAGATACTGGTTTAACCAATCCAGCAATTCCCGAGGCAACATGGTTTCGGAAATGGAGGTGAAACTCCGAATATCGGTAAATAGAACCGTGACAACCATTTCCTGGGCCGTGAGCTGTCCCTGTTGAAAAATTTCGCTGCGGTGATTCCAGATGAGGTTGGCGGTTTCTGGGGCGACGTGACGGGCAAATAATCGCATTACCAGTTGCTTTTCCCGTTGCTCTAGCAATTGCAAGCTGGTTCCTGCAATTAAAAAAGTCCCGATCGGGGCAAAGGTGGGCAACCAGAGATTAAAACCCATCAACGCCGCCACCGCAATGGCAATCCAGGCACAGGGTAAGATTAAGGCCACGGCGGTTCGTTGACGAAAACCCAGGGGAAAGAGCACTAAGTTAGCAATAATCCCAATGCTGGCCAAAATCAATAGCTGAGTCCCGTCGGACGATCGCTGGAGCAAGCGCTGGTTCAACAAATTATCAATCACCGCTGCGTGCATATAGACGCCGGAGGTGGGTAAATGCTGCTCCAGGGAGGTTTGCAGCGGATCGTTGCCCGTGGCAGTCACACCCACGAGGACAATTTTGTTGGCAAAGGCATGGGGATCGACTTTGCCTTTGAGAATTTTGACGAGGGAATAGGTGGGCACGCCTTCGGGGCCTTGGGTCAATCCCGGCCAATTAATCCAGGCGGTTTGTTCGGGTTGCTTTGGGTGGGCGGGGGGGAGCCTAACGGGGGGAGCCAGTGGCGGTTGATCCGGGGCTTGGACAATTTGGCGGAGGCTCTGGTTGTAGGCTTGCAGCATCGCCACACTCAGGGCGGGAAACCCTCGCATGTAGAGGGCAACTTGGCGGAAGATGCCATCGGGGTCGGGACGGCTGTGGATGTGGCCTTGGCCAGTGACTTGGGTTAATTGGGGGACTAAGTTAATCACTTTCTTATCCCGATTGGCCGCGATCGCAATCACCGCTTTGCCATTAATTTCCAACGCTTGGGCAAACTTAGCATCTTCCGGAGTCGGTTCTGCAAACAGCAGGTCAAAGCCAACGGCAGCGGGTTGGGAGGCTTCTAGGGTTTGTAGTAGGTCTGTGTAGAGGTGGCGGGGCAGGGGAAATTGCCGATAGTGTTCCAGTGTGGCATCGTCGATCGCAACCACGACAATGCGATCGTCCCAGCCGGGATGGGGCAATTGTTCACGAATTTGGAAGAGCAAGTTATAACCTAACCGTTCCAGCGGTTGCCATGCCCCGACCTGCCACAGTCCACAGCCGAGCAGGACTGCCACCGCAGCGGGAGTGATCCGGCGGTTATTCAGACAATTTTCCCAATACCTTGCAAGACGAGTTTTGCACCGTTGCCATCCCGATTGGACGGTCATCATAGTAATTATATCCTAGCGATTGCATCCCAGAGATTGATGGACTGCACCCCAATTGCTTGACCGTAGCCAGATTGCTTGACTGTAGCCAGATTGCTTGACCGTAACCAGGTTGATTTACCGCAACCAAATCGTGTGCGTTTTTTCTTTGCCGAGGGGCGTCCGCACGACGATCGTGGCCCAATTGCGTTGCTGGGTTCGGGACTCTAGACGAAAGCTGCCATCCCGCCCGACTTCCAGTTCTTGGTCACCGTAGATCACGGCATTAATGGGATCAACTTTGCCTGCGACTCGCACCAAGCCCGATCGATAGGCGTCGGAGGTGTTGAGCTTGAGGGAGAGATCTTCGACGGTGGGGCGGGGTGGGGTGGGTGGTTCGCCGGGATAAATCAGGGAAGAATAGCCCGCTTCCACCATGACGCTTTGGCCTTGGGCTTCGGCGGCAACGCTACCTTCGTTGGTCATAATGGCGGTACGACCTTGGGGACTGACGGCTACCCCAAATTCAGTGCCGCGCACACCTGCAATGCCGGAGGGGGTTTTGACTTCTAGGCGAGACCCTTTGTTGGTGAAGGGACGGACTTGGAGGGCAACTTGACCCCGGTGAACGTTAAGCAGAGTGACTCGGCCCCCATCGGCGGCAATGGTGAGGTTCCGCACGGTGAAGTCAGTCTTTTCGGCGACTTTGACAATGCCAATATTGGAGTCGATGCCGATGACAGCACTCGATCTCGCGGCGGTGGTGAGTCCTTGGCCTGCGCTGAGGCGATCGCCGGATTGGGCCGGTCGAGGTCGGGATCCTTTATAGGTGACTTTCCCTTGGGTTTGTCTGACTTCTAAGCTGCGTTGGCCTTTGGGGAGTTGTACGTCGTTGGCGTAGACAGCCTGGGCTCCCAGCAGTAGAGTCGTGGTTGTTGCTAATAATACTCCCGTGAATCGCCCGAGGGAGACGGTTGCGTGAGGAGTAACGCGGAAAAAGTGCAAGAGGGATACCGGGAAATCAACCATAGCAAGTTCCGTTTGTATAGGAAATATCTCAATCCATGTGTAAATATATCGAGTCTATTGCGTATAGAAAAGCACCAGGATCCTTTTCTCCTTGGCATCCGTGTTTTCCGGATAATTTGGGTTTTAACCATCTAAAGCTATGATCAGGAATCCCAAAATTCACTGATGAGTAACTGCTGAATTTGCTCCTGCAAAGGTTTTACCTTGGTTTGCACAATGTCCCAGAGCACTTCATCTTCAACCTGGAAATAGGCATGGGCGAGGATATCTCGCAGTCCTGCAATTTTTCGCCATTCAATTCCAGGAGCCAGATCGCGGATATTCTGTGGAATCTGCTTGACGGATTCACCAATGATTTGCAAATTGCGGGCGACAGCATCGATCGTTTTTTCATCGGCCACAAATTGTTCAAAGGTTAGCCCTTGGCTATAGCGTTGAACTTTGGCACAGGCGTCCAGGATATCTTCCAAATACAGTCGAAGATTACGCGACATGAATGGCTTCCTGTTCGACGGTGTGGCGAATTTGGGGGTTTAGGGATTTCCAGCTAACCAAATCAACCTGGGTACCTAGTTGGTCTTCTAGATACAATTTGACATCCATGTAGCGATCGAAGGTGAGGGGAGCGTCCCAATCCACCAGAATATCGACATCACTGTCTGCATGGGCGCGATCGCGGGCGACGGAACCGAAGATCGATAACGATCGCACACCTAGCCCTCTGAGTACTTCTCGGTGCTGTCGTAAAATGGCTAGGGCTGTCTCTCGTTGCATACGGATTGCTTAACTTGTGGCTGAATTTAAAATGCCTAAATCGCTGCTTTTCTTCTGAGATTGACAGGTCTCTTATAGCTCTATTGTAAGTCCAAACTGTAAGTCCAAGTCTCATGGGATCGCGGTTTCGGGTAGCATGGAAGCGCTAGTTTCGTGTGATAGGTTGCAGATTTGCCATGACGATTCCCAGGACGATCGCGCCTCTTTCTTGGTCTGAATTGGAAGCATTGACGGATTTTCAACTGGATTATGTCAATGGCCCGACGAATGCGCAGTCGCGGTTGCGGTTGTTTGGGCAGCCGGAGTCGGCGGTGCGGGTGACGTTGTACCGCGATCACCATGCTTGGTGTCCCTATTGCCAAAAGGTGTGGCTGTGGTTGGAGGAAAAGCAAATTCCCTACCGCATTGAAAAGGTGACGATGTTTTGTTACGGGGAGAAGGAGCGCTGGTATAAGCAGAAGGTGCCTTCGGGAATGCTACCGGCGATCGAATTGGATGGACGGGTGATCACGGAAAGTGATGATATTTTGTGGGCGTTGGAACGGGTGTATGGACCGCTGGGTCTGGGGATGGAAGATCCACAGGTGGTGCCGTTGCGGCGGTTGGAGCGCTTGTTGTTTCGGGCGTGGTGTGGTTGGTTATGCTATCCGGCTCGATCTCGCCAGGAGGACGATCGCAGTCGATCGCAGTTTGTGGCGGTGGTGCAGGAGGTAGAGGCGGCATTGGCGAGGACACCGGGGCCGTATTTTCTGGCGGAGTTTGGCACGGCGGATGTGATTTTTACGCCCTATGTGGAGCGGATGAATGCCAGTTTGTACTACTACAAGGGGTATTCGTTGCGGGAGGAGAATCCTCGGTTGTCGGCTTGGTTTGATGCTATGGAGACGAGATCGACCTATCGGGGGACGCAGAGTGATTTCCATACCCATGCCCATGATTTGCCGCCGCAGATGGGGGGCTGTTATGGCAATGGTTCGGCGGAGATGCAGGCGGCGCAGCAGCGGGTGAATGGTGGGCCGTGGTTGGGGCTGCCGGATGTAGCTTATCCAGAGCCAGAAAGTTCACGATCGGAGGCGTTGTTTCGGGTGTTGAAGCATCGATCGAAGATTATTCGGGTGAATCCGGCGGAGGATGGCGCGTTTGAGGTGGCGTTGCGCTGTGCGTTGACGTATTTGATGACGGGGGAGCGTTGTGTGCCGCCGGAGGGGATGGATTCGGCGTTGCGGTATTTGCGCGATCGCATTTGTGTACCGAGGGATATGTCGATCTATGCGGCGAAGCGGTTACGGGAAGCGCTGGAGACAACTGCAGCGCTAGTGGGCGATCGACCGGGGGTGCCGATTCCGGTGAAACATCGTCGCGATCAGGATCCGATTAATTTTGTCAATGCTGGGGGTTAGGATTGGATGATTGCTGGGGGTTATTCCTGGCTGGTGGGTTGGGTGGCTCGCAAAATCAGCCAACTGGAAATGATGAGCCAGAGAAAGGCGAGGATGTAGGCGATCGTCATCATGCCTTTAATTTTGTCGGTGAGGTTTGTCCAATAGGTGGAGTCGTAGGTTAGACAGAGAGCCCCGACGACTTGGCCGGATTGGTTTTTGATGGGGCCGTAGATGGAAACCCAGGTACCGAATTCGTTTTTGTAGGGGGTGAGGTTGATGACGACATCGGTCAAGCCCTTTTCCATTTCGCTGAGGTTGTCGGTGATCAGGCTGTGGTAAGGGGAGGCTTGGCTGGGGTCGGTGATGCGGTTGAGGTCGCCGACCAGGATCAGTTTGCGATCGGCGTTGCGGGTATAGGTGGCGGGAAAGGCTTTGGGGGCGATTTGGTGGACGGTTTGTAACCAGTCTTGATGCGCTTGGTAGAGGGGGTGGGTGCTGGGTTCGGTTTGACCGGGGGCGAGGTTGAGTCGGCTGAGTTGGGCAAATTCGTCGCCGTCGATGCCTGCGAGGGCTCCGTCGAGGGTTTCCTCCATGGTTTGCTCGACCTGTTGTTCGGCGATCGTGCTGATGCGCCAGTAGATGAGGGTGAGTCCGGCGGCGACGAAGAGGAGGTTAGCGATGACGGTGGTGAGGACGACGATCCATTTCGCTTTTTGGCGGGCTTTGAGGGCAGCGGTTTTGGCGTTGAGGCTGGCGGTGATGTAGGCGCTGTGGTTGGCGGTGGGGCGGGGTTGTTTGCTGATGCCTTGGCTGAGCCAGGTTTGGGCGTCGGCGAGGTCGGTGCCGCGCAGGAGGTAGCTGGGGTCTTGGTTGCGGTGTTGCCATTCGATCGATCGCAGGAGGAAGCGGGTGTGGGCGCGAACGTAGTCGAGGTCGGTGTCGAGGGCGGTGATCAGGTCTTGGAAGGCTTGCTGAAAGTTGTCGGTTGCGCGGGCGAAGATCCAGTTGTGTTGGGAGATGCAGCGGTGGACGCTGGCCATGTCGAAGCCTTCGCGCCAGAGCAGGGGAAGGAAGCGTTTGTTGTGTTTGGCGGCGTGGTCGATTTCGTCGCGGCAGACGCTGGAGAGGACGGAGTCGGGGCTGATGATGAAGACGAAGCTGTCAGCGGCTTCGATGCCCCGTTGGATGGATTTCCACCAGTCTTCGCCTTTGTTGATGTCGTCCCAGTCGATCCAGGGGTCGCGGCCTAGGGCTTGGAATTGGGCGACGAGTTGTTCGACGAAGGCTTTGTCGCGACGGGAGTAGGAGATGAAAACGTCGTTTTTGCTGACCCATTGGGTGGGTGGGATGGGGTCTGGAGTGGAGGGGCTGGGCTGTCCCATGGTGCGATCGCGGATCAAGTTCAGGAATTTCCGCAGTATAGCAAGGGGTAATTGGGGGGTTGGAAATCTTTGATAAATCTACAGGGCAGGGGGGGCAAAAATGGTAATGGATCGAGCGTCCAGACCTAGGGATTTTAGTGGGATTTTAGTTGATTAACACCACTAGTACAATAGAACAAATCCTCTTGTAAATTAGCGAAAGTATGCGTCGTGATGCAATTTTTTATAAATTGTTCCAGCAATCTCCCAGTCTGCTGTTTGAGCTATTGGACGCGGTGCCGGAAACTGCCAATTCTGTCATGCAGATACGACGTGAACGCTATCGATTTGAATCAGTGGCGGTGAAAGAGCCGACGTTTATGATCGATGGGGTGTTTTTGCCCCCAGAAGATGAACCTGAAGGGGTAGTCTTTTTTTCTGAGGTTCAGATGCAGCCCGATCGCAGGCTCTATGAGCGAATGTTTACAGAGTCGATGGCCTATTTTTATCGCAATCGAGATGCATTTTTTGATTGGCAGATGGTAGTGATTTACCCGTCACGATCGATGGAACAGTCTGAAACCTACCCCTATCGGGCATTACTAAACAGTGATCAGGTGCATCGGATTTATCTGAATGAGTTGGGCGCGCTCGAACTTTTGCCGTTGGGGGTGGCGACTATGGTGCTGACGATCGAAGAGGATGCAACTGCACCAGAGAAGGCGAGGATGCTGATTGGGCGGGCGAGCCAGGAGATTACGGACTTGCCTATGAAACAAGGCATAATAGAGATGATCAGTACAATCATCGTGTATAAGTTTACGAATTTATCGCGGGAGGAAATTGATACGATGCTAGGCACTAAATTGGAAGAAACCAGAGTCTTTCGGGAAGCGAAGGAAGAGGAGGCACGATCGCTGATTACTCGACAACTGACTCGCAAATTTGGATCTATTCCTGATCTTTCCTTCGATCGGATTAACTCCCTTTCGATCGAGCAATTGGAATCCCTCAGTGAAGAGCTACTCGATTTTGGAGCCATTGATGACCTCATAGGTTGGCTCAAAAATCAGGGGTAGAGCGATCGATGACTTGAAATGGCGATCGTGCTGCTCAAGTTTGAATGGATACTATGCTAGAGATTAATTTGGAAGAAACCAGGGTATTTCGGGAAGCGCAAGAAGAGAAAGCGAAGACGATCGCACTTAATTTTCTAAAGCTAGGAATGCTCTCGATCGAAGTGATCGCTCAAGCTACAGGATTATCGATTGAACAAGTCCAAGCTCTGCAAGCGCAGGTAGAACAAAATTAAGGGACGATCGCGCTGCTCTAGTTTGTATCGACATTATGCTAGGTACTAAACTTGAAGAAACACGGGTCTTTCGGGAAGCGAAGGAAGAGGAGGCACGATCGCTGGTTTATCTTCAGTTAGAACAAAAATTTGATGCGTTATCTGATGCCCTTAAAGATCGAATCAATGCCTTGTCGCTCGACCAATTGCAGGCTCTAGCGATCGCGCCGCTCCGGTTTGCCTCGATCGATGACCTGACAAATTGGCTAGATCATCAGGGGTAGTAGCGATCGATGACTTGAAATGGCGATCGCGGATCAAGTTCAGGAATTTTCGCAGTCTAGCAAGGGGAAATTGGGGGGTTGGAAATCTTTGATAAATCTACAGGGCAGGGGGGCCAGTGCCAGTGCGATCGGATCAGTAGGGTTAAAATGGGTTATGGTTCGCTTGATGAATGGGCCATGACCTTTTTGCTCTGCTGGATTGGTTTTGGGCGAAGGAGAGGTTGCTGATGGTACAGGTTCCAGACAAAACAATTACGCTGGAGACGTTTCTGAAGTTGCCAGAGACCAAACCCGCGAGTGAGTATATTGATGGGCGAATCGTTCAAAAACCTATGCCGCAGGGAAAGCACAGCAAACTACAGGGTAAGCTGGTTACCGCAATTAATCAGCTTGTTGAAGATCAGAAGATTGCTCTGGCTTTTCCAGAATTGCGTTGTACTTTTGGTGAGCGATCGATTGTTCCGGATGTTGCTGTGTTCGCTTGGGATCGAATTCCTGTTGATGATAACGGTGATATTGCCAATGTCTTTCCGCGATGTCCAGATTGGGCGATCGAGATTCTTTCCCCGGATCAAAGCCCAACTAAAGTTACTGGAAATATCCTGCACTGCTTAAACCATGGGTGTCAGATGGGATGGCTGATTGATCCAGCAGAAAAGTCTGTCCTCATTTATCCATCGGGACAACAACCCGAGTTTTTACAAGAAGCACAGGATGTTTTACCCGTTCCCCGTTTAGTGGCTGACTTGCAGCTCACGATCGCTGATGTGTTTGGTTGGTTGAAGCTGTAATCTTTCGTTTTTAGGCAACCAATAGGACAATCTGATCTTCACTCGCCAGCCCTCCGATCCCCCTAAATCCCCCTTAAAAAGGGGGACTTTGAGTCAATAAAAAGGGGGACTTTGAGTTAATCAAGCAAAAAATAGAAATTCTATGAGATTTTCTCCTATTTCTTTCTATTCCCCCCTTATTAAGGGGGGCTAGGGGGGATCGGATCTGTAGCGTGGATGAATCAATTTGATACCACTGTCCCAAATTCATGGGCCATGGCTATAAAACAAGGCACGATCGCACTGGTTAGGTAAGCTACGAAGACTTAAACGCTAAACTGAAACCAAGCTCAATACAGACTGCTTTCTCGATTTCTTCCCAATAAACTTCTTCTAAAACACCCTGTTTATTCTTAATCCTCTGAGCATCTACAGCCCTCAATTGACTTAAATTGATGTGCCGATCTCCATCGAGTCCATTCTGCGTAGTTGGTTTAACATTCACAACGAACGGGTACGTCCTTGTTCCAGGCAACAATGGAGCAACTATTGTTGTTGTCCCATTTTGGTTGCCAATATCATTTTGCAGAATTAGACAGGGGCGTTCTTTATCGGTTTCATGACCAATAACGGGTTTCAAATCGACCCACCAGATCTCTCCTCGCCTGTAGGTTAAGTTTCCGTTAGGCATTTAAACCATCACCTGCTGCAATATCCCAGACAGAGATTTCTGCCTGGAATTCTGGGTCATTAGCCTGAGCTTTATAAGCATCTTCTAGCTCTCGCATGAAAATCCTTTTCTTCTCTTGCAAGAGAACATTATTGATAAAGCTGCTACGATTGCTTGCCAGCTGATCTACAAAATCTAGAACTTCGTCATCCAAGGTGATACTAACTTTCTTACTCATGGCTGTAAGCCGACTGCGACAGCTTGGTAGGATTATATTGTCATACTAGTTAATCCTACCTTGATTGTCAACGATGCCGCATTCAAACTAACTGGTGAGTAGCCTGAGATGCCTAACGAAGCGATCGCCCCGTAGCTTGCGCGATCGCTTTCCGAGGTGGAGGGCTTTGCCAACGAACCAGTCCAAGCTCTGCAAGTACAGGTAGAACAAAATTCAGGTAGAACAAATTTGCTGACCCAGGGGGTGGGTGGGGCTAGGGCGTTTCAAAAATGGTAATGGCTGGGGGTGGCTGGGGTGGCTGGGGCCATGATAGAAGGGTCTTTCTCTATCCCCCGGTAATTATGCGGTACTTCATGGCTTCTCGGATGGTGCGGCGGTCTGGTGTTTGGGCGGGCTTGGTGCTGGGAATGTTGGCCTGTGCTACGTCTAGCGCGTCTTCCAATGGGACTTCCAATGGGATTGGCAATAGAACTTCCAATGAGATTGGCAATGGGAGCGTTGATGGAAAGGCACCGATCGACCGATCGACCGTCACAAGTTCGATCGTCACAAGTTCGCCAGTCGAGAATGCTGCGATCGCGGGGCAGGTTCCGGTGGGGGTGTTGGAGCAGTTGCGGCAGGATGCGATCGGGCGGTGGGGGTTTCCGGCGTCGGGGAAGGTGGTGCGGACGGCGGCGGCGAGTTTGCGGGATATGGAGGGGGTGCCGTGGATTTCGGCGCGGGTGCCTCGCTGGAAGGTGACGCTGGAGGGGGCAGGGCAGCGGGTGGTGTATGTGGCGAGTGAGGGGGCGTTTGTGCTGGTGCGGCGGGAGGGGTTGGAGTTGCCGCAGGGGTTGTCGGGGCAGGTGCGGGAGGCGGTGCAACGATCGGCGGCGCAGTATTGGGCGTTGCCGGAGGGGGGGCCGATGGTGGGGGCGTTTGGGGCGAAGTTGCATCCGAGTCAGGTGATGGTGTGGTCGGCGGAGGCGGTGACGTGGAAGGATGGGTGTTTGGAGTTGGGGGTGCTCGATCGAAATTGTGGGAAGGGGGCGGTGGCGGGCTGGCGGGTGACGGTGGCGGGGGTCAGGGAACTGCCGGGGCCAGCGGAGATTTCGGGGTCGCAGGTGGGGCCGCAGCCGGTGCCGATGTTGACGTTCCGGGTGGATGGGACGGGGCGGCGGGTGCAGCCGGATTTGCCGGAGTGGGCGGGGCAGTTGGTGGTGAAGACGGCGACGGAGTGGGGGTTTGGTCAGGGGAAGGGGCGGTTTTTGGGGGCGGCGGCGGTGAATTGGCCGAAGGGTTGTGAGCAGGTGCGGGGGTTGCCCTATGCCTGTGATCCGATTCCGGGGAGTGGCTGGCTGGTGAAGCTGGAGCAGGGGCTAAGGCGTTGGACGGTGCGGGTCGATCGGGAGGAGCGATCGGCGGTGTTGTTGCAACGGGAGAATCCGGTGTTGGAGCAGACTTTGGGGGCGCGGTTGGCGATGCAGGTGAAGGGGTTGGCGGGGAGTCATTTGGAGTTGCAGCCGGAGCAGGTGTGGATTACGCGGTTGGAGGCGCGGCGGTTTGGGGGGTGTTTGGGGTTGCCGTTGCCGATCGAGGATTGTGGAATGGGTGAGCAGGGCTATCGGGTAACGGTGGAGGGACGATCGGGGCAACGGCAGGTGTATCGGGTGGGGGAACGGTTTGGGATTCGGACGGAGGCGATCGGGGGATTGCCGGTGAGAACGGATCGGTTACCGTCTCGGTTAGCGCGGGTGGTGTTGCAGGATGCAAGTGCGCGATTGAAGTTGCGAATGGATGGGTTACATATTCGGAGTTTTGAGGAGGTGACGGAGTGTTTTCGATCGCCGACGGCTGCGCCGAATGAGCCTTGTTTGACGTGGGTGACGACGGATCGGTTGCGGGTGGTGGTGACGAATTTTCAGGAGGATTGGGTGTATGAGGTGAACCGCGCGGGGAAGGTGTTGTCGGTTCAGCGGTTGATGGGGAAGTTGAATGATCGGTTGGACGATCGGTTGATTGCGGGGGTTAGGCTTCGCGGTGCAGGATGCTGATGTATTTTCCGTTGGAGTTGGGGATGGGGGTGGGGATGCTCCAGCGGATGCGATCGCTGAAGCGGAGGGCGTGGAGTTGGTTGATGGTGCTTTCGACGAGTTCGCGGTGGCCGATGAGGTGGATGTCGAGTTCTTTTGGGGTAGGGGAATCGAGGCGACGATCGTCGCTGGAGCCGGTGAAACACATGGGAGCTTCTCCTGGTTTGTGGGGTGGGGATGGGAGGAAGCCCAAAAAGTTAGAGCCACCCCGGACGCATTACGAAACAGGGTGGCTCGATCGAATGTTAAAATTCTCAGCAAGCCGCCGAGCTGGTATGCACAGCTTGGGGGTTAGCTACTCAGGGTTGTTCGCTGCAACTCTGGGTGGCGCTCTATTTTTTTGGGTTTTGGCGCTTTCTGCGGGTTGGAACCGGATGCAGAAAGAACTTAAGTTAACAGCCTAGAGATAAGGATTCGGTTTTGTCAATCCCTGTTTCAAAACTTTGCATTTGGCTGATCTACCTGGTTTCCTCGCGCTAGGCGATCGACAGTTCTCGCAAAAAGTAGAAGCGATCGGTTCCCGGTACGCGGCCTAAATATCCTGACAACGGCGACGCTAATTCAATCAAAATTTCTTTGAGTTGCTCAGGGGTCAGTGCAATAGGAGGATTGGAACCGAGGTATAAACCATAGACCAAGGTGCTATCAACCTGTTTGGCTTGTGTATTGATTGCAATGTCACTATCAAGGTAGTTCTTGATAACTTGGATGATGTGCGCTCTGATTTTTAAGGTTTGGTAGATGCTGTCAATGAATTGATTAACTTTATCGTCAGAGTCTTGTCCAAAGGGTTGCGTTTCTAGGCAGACTTTTAATTGCTGAAGGTCAATGCTACCGGGGTGTTTGATCTTCAGCGTGACAAGTCTTTGGAGGGTTTCTGGGCGCATAACATTCATCTGATTTTCGGCTGCGGCTTGTTTAGCGTGACTAGTTAATTCTCCGGCGGCGAAAATTATTTTAACAGATCGATCGAAGGTTGGTTTACCAAGATGGGTATGTCCTAGGTGAATGAGTTGTGCTGAAACGCTATTAGGAACTGTTTCATGCTTAGTAGCTTTGCATTCTCCAACGAGGCTAAAGGGTGCATCACAATAAACATCGATGCCACCTGCTCCGCCAGAGGAGTCTGGGTCTAGGCTGGCTCTTGAGTTATTGAGTGAGTTGCTAAAGCCTAACTGAATTAGACTTTTCCGCACCATTTTTTCAAAGGAATTACCATCGCTGGAGTTGCCAACTGTGGCGATGCGGTCAATCCACTCTAATTCGGGGGTGTTTGGGGTTGTATCGTGAGTTGATGCCCAACCTAGGAAGTCTGTGAGATCCTTTTCTAATAGTTTTGCAGCGGGGTTAGTTACGAGGATTTCACTAATTTGGCTGTGTAGAGTTTCTAATTCTGGGTTTTCTGGAGCACGAAGTTCTTCAAGCTGTTTTTTGCGTTTCTCGAAAATACGATCTTGTAAAATTGGTTGATTAATTTCTATGTGGTAAGAAGTAGAAAGACTAACATATTTCCCCACCCGATCTTGATAAATAATTTCAGGCGGCAAAGTAAAAGGAGATGTTAGTTTATACAACCTTAAAATTGCTAGAAAGAGGCTTTGCTGCTTATTTAATTTGGAAGTCAGCCAATTTCGTGTCCAGATAGATAAGGCTGATAGGGCCTCTATCTTATCTATACTATTAAAAATGGAACACTTTTCACACTTTGCCCAGTACTCAATCTCTGGACAGTCCAATTCTAAGGCAGACAAAGAATTTCTTGCTGACTGATGAAAATCAGGTTTATAGCAATATTCGATTGAATCACTGTCACATAAAACTTCTGAAGGACATAGTAAAAAACTTTGGCCAGTGCGGATAAATATTGATGGAAATGCAAAAATTAACTGACCTGTTGCTAGCCCTTTTACATCAGGTGCAGGTAGACATAACATTGTAAATGTCTGCTCAGTTTTCACGCAGCATCACCAAAATTCAAGCTATCCGTCAACTCATCCACGTCAGAACTCAAAATATCTAGAGTTTCTATATCAGCATCCTCATCTATGAGGTTGGTAGGTTTTGAGCCTGATGGATCACTTAAAATTTCTAACAGCAATGGATTATTTTCAGCAATTTTGTTTTGACTAATAAAATTCCTGATTTCTTGCTCAGTGAAATCATAATCTTCTCTCGCATCAAAAACTGCACGAATAGCAAGAAGAGGTATCAAATCATCAACTTCAAAACGTGGCCACTCTCCTCCCAGTTGTTGAAGTAACTGTTCAAGAAGTTGTTGCGCCTTTTTCGCAGCAGGAGAAATATCTTTTGTACGAATTAAGCAACCTCGTGTTAGGTCGAACTTTTGATAATCAATCAATCGGCTTAATCCTGCTTGCACGCCAATCCCAACAGGATATTGAATGACAGCGACTCCAATTTTCACAGTTTGGGAGTTTTCTGTCCCTAAAATCCTAAAATCTATGAAACCTTTATTGGCAGCCTTTGGAGCTACATTAGTATCTACAGCTTCAATATGTACACCTTCTAAAGTTTTACCAATCAAATTCTCAAAACCAAAGCTAAGTGCCCTAGCTAGCTTGGCTTTGTCGTCAATGAAGTCATCAGGATTTAGAATGGCCAGCTCTTTTCGATAAGCAAGCTCTACCAAATTGTCTTGTTTCTCGGTAGGCGGAACCTTATCTAATTCGACCTTCCAGTTTTTATAGCACCATTGAAGAACATCTCGGGCAGTTGCTTTTTGCTTTCCTTTTTCCCGCAGAGTTAATTCATCCAAAGGATATAGTGCATGTGGAGGAATGAGTTGATGCTCACTATAGAAAACATCCAATCTCCGTTTAACTAAAGAAATAACATCATCGGCATTCAGATATTTCAAATCAATTGTAAGCTCTCCAATTCTATCTATTACTGCTTCGGCAGAAGGAAGTGCTCGGATTTGGTGTACCCAAATATCAGGGTATACTGCCGTTAATAAAACTCCTCTCTGAATATTGTTGTATAAATCCATTCCTAAGTTGGCAACAACTTGAGCTTTAGTGTAGCCAGCATCATTGATAGCAGTGCCTTCAAGTTGGTCAAAGCAAATTACAATTGATTTGTAGTTGCTAATCAAGTCAAGAATTTGACAAGTAATATCAAAAGCTTCAGAAGCACGGTCTTCTGTATTGGAATTTGGGAGGCCAAGACTATCTGATTTACTCTGAGGTAGATTTTTCCCAGAAAGCCAATTGATTGCATGTGGCGCATGAACTGGTGAGAGAGTCCATAAAATTGCCTGAACCAAATCTGGATTACTAATATCGGGTTTGGCAACACAAACTTGGCTTGTTATATTGTCTATCCATTGAGGATTTTCCTTGATTTTGCGGGGGATTGCTTTTTGCAAGTCATAGGGATGAAAGTTTTTCTTGAAAACGTCATTGAGTAAATCTGTAGCAAGCTCTTGCCACTGCATTACGTTCTTGCTGCCTACTTGTTTCAAGCTAAGAGCTAGGCTTTTTAAAAACTCTGCACGAATTTGATTGAAATCTCCATAGTCGCCCGTGTAGATAAAGAGTGCATTCCCTCTCTCTTGAATTCGATGCCGAATTCGACTAATGATGTGGCTTTTTCCTAAACCTTTTTCAGCTTTTAGTGTGATTCCTGCTACTTTGCGTTGCCGATTGTCTAGTTCTTCAATCGCCTTGAATACCGCATCTGATGCATGGGCATTTAAAGATGGCTCATCAGGAAATCCCTTGCCCCATACATCTTGTGTACGAACTATAAACTCTACGAAAGGATTGTTTGCACAAATGACTTGATGCAACGAATCCATCGAACTTGTGGACATATAGAACCTGCTAGATGAATGAAGGGTGGGAACAGGAGTGTTGAAAAATGATGCTTTTAATCTACTGACTCAGAATTGTTGCATAGCAACGTAAGCCACTCAATTCGGTGGTAATCGAATCTTCTAGCTTGGAGGTATCACCATCCGGCAGGCTACCTCCTTGAAGCTGAACAATATCTTCAGCCTGCATTTCTAGCAACCATTCATCAAAGTTGTCTCGCGATACCTTCTCACCAATCTCTCTTCTAATTCGATAGATTGGCACTAAATTATCGAGGTTAAAGCTTCGATTCAGGGTGTCAAATGTTTCTAAAGCAACGGTCTTAAATTCTTCATAGGATTCGATCGTAGAATGCCCATTATGACCATTAGATGCAACAACCACTGGCGCATTTCCGATCGCCGATCGCATCACACCCAGCAGCAAATTCGCGAATCGCTTCCCAATTTGACTAGTAAACTCAAACTCTTTATTTAGCAAATCTTGCTGTAACTGCGATCTGCCCGCATCCAGCAAACTTGCCATCGGAAAACGCTCAGCCGAAACCGCTATCAATCCATCCTTCACCAACTGATCCAACGCAGCCTGATGGGACTTCGCAGTCTCACCCTTCTTCCGTAAACCTTTCAGCAACTCGCTCCGGCGCAAGTCACCATCCGACAACAACAGCAGGATTCGCACCCGCAGCCCCACATCATGCTTCGTCGCCATAACAAATCCGTTCGATCGTCGCTAAATGTCTAACACAGAGCAGTCAAAAACAAAAAACAAAAAACAAATTAAACAACGGGTAGAAACACACATCCATCGATCGAACCGGCTTCGTTGAGAACCACACTCGATCGACCATCCTGACTAAACGTACCCAAAACGGCACACTACTTATTCTAAATAAAAAATACCTTGACGGAAAGCAACTTTAGAAAATTATCCAAAAATTACGCAAAATTCCCCTACCCACCACAATCTCTTCACGATCTCCCCAAAAACTCCCCAAAAACCTTACCCTTTCCTTACTTTTTTCTTCTATGCATCACCTCCCTCCCCCCTTCCCCAAATCCCCCAAAATGGTACGATCGAACCATGTTTGATCTCACCTGCAAATTCCTCGTCGAACAATTCTCCGCCGACTTTGCCACCTGGCTTCTCGGCACCCCCACCCCATTCCAAGAACTCAGCCCCTCCGAACTCTCCCTAGAACCCATCCGCGCCGACGCCCTCATCCTCATGCAAAACGAGGACACCGTCCTCCAAATCGAATTCCAAACCCGCCCCGACGAAGCCATGGGATTCCGCATGGCCGACTACTGCCTCCGCATCTACCGCCGCTACCCCAACAAACACCTCCACCAATACGTCATCTACCTCAAACCCAGCACCTCCCCCCTCGTCCACAACAACCAATTCATCCTCCCCAACCTCACTGCCCAATACAACATCCTCCGCCTCTGGGAACATCCCCCCGATCGCTTCCTCAACACCCCCGGCCTCCTTCCCTTCGCCGTCCTCAGCCAAACCTCAGACCCCATTGCCACCCTCCGCCAAGTCGCCCAAAAAATCGACCAACTCCCCGATCGACGCCAACAAAGCAACCTCACCGGCACCGCCTACATCCTCGCCGGATTAGTATTAAATCAAGACATCACCAGCCGGATCTTAAGGAGAGACATCATGCGAGAATCCGTCACCTACCAAGAAATCCTCCAAGAAGGCCGCCAAGCCGGACTGCAATCAGGTCGCCAAGAAGGAGAACTCCTCATCCTCCTGCGCCTCCTCGATCGGCACCTCGGCCCCCTCAGCGAACCCCTCACCCAACAAATCCGCCAACTCAGCCCCCCATCCCGCCAAGCCCTCACCGACGCCTTCCTCGACCTCAAAACCCCCCAAGACCTCCAACACTGGCTCACCACCCAACAACCCTAACCCTCAGTCCCCTGCTCCACCCCCACCCCACCACCCTTCCATAGCAAATCCCTCCTACTTGCGCCCATCACAGGCAGAACAAATAGGATTACGTCCGCGATCGAACCTTGGATTGCTAGGCGACCATGCTTATCCCACCACCTGCCCCAAATCAACCTCCGCCTGCCCACTCCTCACCTGAAGCTTGGCATTAAACAGCTTCTTAAACGCCACCTGCCAATTCTGAAGATCCGTCCCCTGCCGAGGCACCCGCGTCGAAATCACAAAACAGAGCTTCCTGAAACGCTTCGGATCCTCCGAAATCAGCCCGATCGTGCTTTTCAACTGCTCCACCGCATGGGCCACATCACTCCCCTTCAGTTCCACATAAATTTCCACATCCCGATCGGGCACCAACGCGAAATCACAGCGCAGCGTCTCCCCATCACACACCACACACCCATCCACCTTGATTTTCAGAACCTCAACCTGCGCCGCATTGACAAACGTAATCTGGCTGCGCTTTTCCCTAAAAACAATGCGCCGATCCTGAGTCAATTCCTGACACCGCGCTGGAATATTTTTCATACCGCACTCAAACCAGATCCAACAACCGATCGAACTCGATCGCCAACTCATTCGACACAGAATCAATCACCTCCGCATCGATCAACCCCGTCTCCGCAGAAACAATACTCCTCGCCGTCCCATTCTCCACCACATAGGCCGCCAAATCCCCCTTCCCCAACGCTTTATAAATCGGCACCACCTGCGCCAACTGCCGCCCCATCTCCCCCTCCACCTCACCGTAGAGCATCCCCGCTTGCAGCAAATTATTCAGCGCCGTCAGCACATAGGGACTATGGGTCGTAATAAAAAATTGCAGATGATGTTTTCGATAATTAAACACCGTCGCAATCAACTCAACAATGCTGCGCTGCGCCCTCGGAAACAAATGCGCTTCCGGCTCCTCAATGTAAACCGTCTGCCCCGACTGCGATTTTGCCAGAGAAGGCAACGCCGCCAACACGATCGTCAGCGGCAACGTTTCCTGCTGCCCAGAAGACGAATTCGCTACATTAATCCGCCGCCCATCCTCACTCTCAAAAAAATCCCTTCCCTTTTCCCGCACATGCTTCCCACACAGCGACGCCTCAATCAACCGCCGAATCTCAGCTTCAATCTCAGCTTCAATCTCAGCATTGTCTCCTTCCGCTGCGCCCGTATCCCCCTGGCGAGAATCCTTGAGATTTTCATAAACTGCCCCAAACTCCCGCAAAAAAGGATCGAGAGAGTTATTACTTGACAAAAAAGAAAAAATATTAGCCTGCAAAACCGCAAAAAACGATCGCCCCGCCGGAATAAACAGCTGAGAAAACCCAACTTCTTGCCCAATGACTTCAGACAAAGAGCCTATCCAAGACCGTTTTAAAAGAGAACGAGTTAGGGCCTGTTTTGCCCAAACCTTCAACATATCTGAAGACAATTTCTGATTTGCACTTTCTGCAACTTGATCCACAGTCTTCCTTAGAGCCGTAAACCCAGCTGAAAAAGCATCTGAATACTTCAGGGAAAAAGTCTCTTCCCCGAACTGACAACCATTAATTTCGATAAAAATAGGCGAGATTTCATACCGAATATAAAACGCATCTTTTCCCCAAGCCTCCGGCGGAAAATACTCCTCAAATACAGCCCGGTAGTGAGCATCTACCGCTTCTTGAGTCTGACTACTTTCAACCACCAAGAAATACTGCTCAATCAACCGCTTGAAGTAAAACAGTAATTTTGCACAAATGCTCTTACCACTTGCCTGGGGGCCAATCAGAACATTGATTCGCTTCACCTCAATTTCCAGGTTCTGAATACCCGCAAAATTTCTAACGACTACTGTTTCAGTCATACCCTCAACCCAGCCACGGCAAGGAATCCATCCAAAAAGGCTAGTATCCTCACCGATCCTAGCATTCCGACGGAAACCTCAGCCTCAGCCCCAACCTCAGCTCGCGATCGACGAACCCAGCGGCGAACTTAACTCCGGCACAATCTGCACCTGCGCCACCATCAACGCCGCCACCGTCCCACACAACAACAACCGATCGTTCGCCTGCACATCCACACTGCCCTCCGGCCCCTGGAAAAACTTGCCTTCCCGCCGAATTGCCTGAATCTGCACCCCCTCCAACGCCAACTCCTGAATCCGTAACCCCACGATCGGACTGCCCTCCGGCACCCGCAACCACTGGCAAGAATTCCCCTGAGCCGGAACCGCCGCCTCTCCCTTCACCAGCGCCTCAAACGCCTTCATCTCCGCCACATCGCCCACCAGCAACACCCGATCGCCCTGCTCCAGCGTCACCTCCCCTGTGGGGTAATCCACCTCCAAACCCCCCGCCCGACGGATCGCCATCAGCGTCACCCCCGTCAGCCGCCACACATCCGTCTCCTGCAACGTCATCCCCAGCAGCGGCGAATCATCCGGCATACTGTACCACTTGTTATTCAAATCACTCGTCGCCGCCTTCAACTCCCGCGACACCTCATCCGACGACAACGCAGGCCGAAACTCCAAATACCGTGCATTGCGAATCGTCTGAATCCGACTCTGCACCAAACTCTCCGTCAACCCCATGCCCATCCACAGGTGCGCTGAAATCTCCAAACTCGCCTCAAACTCCGGTTGCACCACCTCCCGTGCCCCCAGCTGGTACAGCATCTCGATATCCTTCGGCTGATTGGCCCGCACCACCACATCCAAATCCGGCGCAATCTCCAACGTCCGCTTTAATGCCAACCGCGTACTCATCGGATCCGGCAGCGCGATCGCCATGCTGCGCGCCTCCGCCACCCCCGCCTTCTCCAGCACATGCAAACTCGCCGCATTGCCATAGATGTAGGGAATCCCCCCATCTCGCAACTGCTGAATCCGGCTTTCCGACTGCTCCACCACCACCACCGGGCAATTCTGCTGCTGCAACAGCTTGACCAAATTACGCCCCGTCCAGCCATAGCCACAGATCACCACATGGCTCTTCTGCGGCAACTCGTCCGAACTGTCCATCAGTCCATCGGCCTTCAGCAAATACTTCGCCAACCAGGGCACCGCCTCCGCCCAAGCCAGCAACTGCGGCACCGCCCGCAAAATAAACGGCGTCACCACCAACGTCACCGCCGTCGTCCCCAAAATCAGCAAATACACCCGCCGCGATACCAGCCCCAGTGCCTGTCCCTCACTCGCCAACACAAAGGAAAACTCCCCAATCTGCGCCAGCCCCAAACCACTGATCAGCGCCGTCTTCAAGTCATAGCCAAACCCCTTGACCAACGGCGTCACAATCAGGAACTTACCCACCAGTACCAGCGCCACCAGCCCCAGAATCAGCTCCAGGTTATTCCACAAAAACACCGGGTCGATCAACATCCCGATCGACGCAAAAAACAACGACGCAAAAATATCTCGAATCGGCTCCACATAGGTCAGGGTCTGATCCGCATACTCCACCTCCGAGATCATCAACCCCGCCACAAAGGCCCCCATCTCGATCGACAGGCCCAACTGTTCCGTCAGCAGCGCAATCCCCAAACACAGCGCCACCACGCCTAACAAAAACAGTTCTCGGCTCTCCGTCTTAGCCAGGAGCCGCAACAGCCGTGGAATCACCCAAATTCCCGCCGCCACCGCCCCCAGCGCAAACAACCCCGTCTGCACCAAAGCCCAGCCTATCGCTAGCCCAATTTCCTCCGCAGGTTTATCCAGCGCTGGCAGCACCGCCAGCATCAACCCCAAGGCCAAATCCTGCACCACCAGAATGCCCAGCATCACCTGCCCGTGGGCTGTCCCGGTCTCATTGCGCTCCATCAACGACTTCAGCACCACTGCCGTGGAAGACAGCGACAAAATCGCCCCGAGAAACACCCCCTGGGGCGGCGAAGTCACCCAGCCCATCAGCAACGAAGCCCCCGTGGTGACCAAAATCGTCAGGGCAATCTGCAAACCGCCCCCACCTAAACTGATCCACTTCACCTTCTGCAATTCTGAGAAGGAAAACTCTACTCCCAGGGCAAACAGCAAAAAGGCTGCGCCAAACTGCGCCAAGGTTTCTACCTGCACCAGTTCCTTAATCAGCCCCAGCCCCGTCGGCCCCACAATGATGCCCGCCAACAGATAGCCCAGCAACACGGGTTGGCGCAGCAACGCTGCCAGCAAACCACCCGCCGCCGCCGCCGCCAGGACGGTCACCAAATCCACAATCAGTCGAAAGTCTTCCTGCACAGGCCGCTCTCAGATGAGAAGAAATATTACAGTTGATTAACTTTCAGGATACTACAGGCCCACAGGTTCCCACGGGGTCGATCGCGGGGATAATCTCGATCGACCTTGCCAAATCGGCATTCTGGCCTTTCAACCTCGATCGGGCGATGCCCCGGCCTGCCAACCTCCCACCCCGTCTCCTGAACGGGTTTTGGTATCAAACCATCCCCCTTTTCTCCCCTTTGAATTGAGCCTTGATTCGGAGCTAGGTCGTAATTCCCGACCTAGCTCCTATTTCCGGGTCTCAGCCCAAAACAGTCCCCAATCAAGCCACGGGAAAAAAAATGAGGAATTCCTTGGAGAATCCTTGATTTCCCTGATACAACTGAGGGGAAAACGTATATAAATTGTGTGGTGCATAATGGGTGTTGCTAGACCTCGATTCTGGGGCATGATGGATAAAACCCATCTCAACACGCCACGATCAAGCCAGTGGAAAGCGCTATGAGTATTGAGAAGATCGTCGAACAAGCCTTGCAGGATGGTTATCTGACTCCCGCCATGGAAGCGGAAGTGGGACGGATCTGTGATACGGCCTCAGAACTTTCGATCGAAGAATATATGTCCCTCGATCGTCTGATGGGTGCCCTGCTGACTGGAGAAGTGGTGGCCGTACCCCGGAAGCAGTTCATCAACGTCATGGAAGAGTTGGTGCTGACGGAAGCGATCGCGCGGGTGGCCGAAATTGAAGCCACGAGCGAACGTACCCTAGATCTGGGGGATATTGCCGCCTATGCTCTTAACCGTCTCCCCCCGCTCTACGCTACGACGGAAGAAGGGGCCACCTACCAAAGATCGAAAGCGAAGGAAGATTTATCTCCCCTAATCGCCCAGTGTGTCAACGAAGCGATCGCGAAGAACCTCGATCGTCCAGAGTTCTACCCCGAACGGCAAGCGATCGGCAAGAACAACAACAAAGACGAAATCCTGACCCAGGTCAGTTCGTTGCTACAAGCCTATGCACCCACCTTTGAAGCGGGCGCTAGATAGGGTATCCCAAGTTCCCAAGGCCGCTGCGGTGAATTCAAGATCGGCTAGATAAATAAATAGATTAAATTTATGGACTAATTGCCAATTCTATAGATTGCAATCTACTGGTCAGCCTCGATCGCAGGATGGAGCAGTTATTCTTCGATCGTCGTTCTTCTTAGGATCTAGGCAAACCCTACTTAGCGCAACTTGTTCCCCGCAAGTGATTGACTGCAAAGTGATTGACTGCAAAGTAATTAATTGCAACGTGATTGATTACAAAGTGATTGATTGAAAGTTGCTTGCTGCTATCCAGTCTTCTAAACGATAACCCCCAGGAGCCATTCTAGAATCTTCCTGGGGGTTCATTTGTTTACGCCGATATTGCTCAATCGTTGCCGTGCTTCGGGCTACACCTGCAAGACCTGTTTTGCGACGATCAGGAAGTCCCGGCGCTCCTCGTAGCCGTTATACCCCCCGTTAATCGTCAAGGTAACGTTATCGAGATCATCCTCATCTGCCAGACTATTCAGGTGTTCCCGATTCCAGAACCACCCTGCGCTTAAACAAGCCAAATCGGGATCGGCTAGGCGGGTGGGATTGGCCAGCAAATCGATCCCCAAGTCTGTGCCACAATGACGGTAATTGTGGCGACCCGTAACTTGAATCAATCCCCGTCCCTTAAAGCGAACCCCATCCCCTTCCTGGACATTGCCTAGATCTTCCCGCCCTTCATAGTCCTCCCCAGACGCCAGTTCTTCCAAATAGTTAAAAGAACCCGATTCATGGGCCACCTGAGCCAGGAAATGGGCTTGGCGCAGGGGGGTGTTGATCTTATAGGTGGCCATGGTGACCAAGAGGTGGGGATAGAGTAACCTGACCTGCGCCGGTTCGGCATAGGGGGCAATATCCAGCAAATTATCGACCGACACCGGTGGAATTTTTTCTTCTGGGAAAAATTCGGCATAGGGAGATTTCCCGTCTGGCCGATCGTTGGCCCGCAGCAACACCCGCAGCGTGTCATCCACCAGCCCATCCTGGGTCTGCAACGTTTCCCCAGTAATGGCCCGAATGCGTTGTTTCAAGAGATCAGCCGCTTTGCGGCGGGCCTCAGGGATTGCAAGATTAGGAAAGGTGCCTGCATAGGGAGGGCGGTTGGCCGGACGCTTGGGCAGGTTATTCAGAATCCGCAGGAGTTCATCTACTTTGAAATCGCCCGTCACCAGTTCGGTGCCGTCGTTCTCGGTGAGCAACCTGGAAATTTTATCCGCAGCTTGTTGACGCCAAAGTTTGAGCTGAGTTGCAGAGGGCATAGTTCCGTTCGATCGATCAAGTTTAATAGAGCTTTCTTCCCATGTTGTCGAAAAAATAAAAGGTCTTCGACATCCGTAGCATTACTTCACTTGACTAGAGAGAACTTCCGCAATTCTGTTCCCACTTTAACTTGAACACCTTCCCAGCTTGAACACCTTCCCAGCTTGAACACCTTCCCGCTGAGCGTTCAGGTTGTCCTAGGTTTAAGGTTGTCCTAGGTTTAAGGTTGTCCTAGGTTTAAGGTTGTAGCAGGGAAAGCTGACCATTGCGCACCTGGAGGATCGGTAAATCCGCCGATCGAATCAGGCTTTCATCGTGGGTCGTGACCAGAATCGTAATGCCAATCTGGTTGAGCCGCTTCAGGATATTTAAAATTTGGCGAGAGTTATCGGGGTCCAGGTTTCCCGTGGGTTCATCCGCTAGCAAAATTGGGGGCGTTCCCACGATCGCGCGGGCAATGCTGACCCGTTGCTGTTCTCCCCCAGACAACTCCTCCGGAAACGCTTGAGCCTTGTGCTGAAGCCCCACCATTTTCAGCGCTGGTTGCAACCGCCGTTCCACTTCCGCCCGCCCATAGCCCTGGGCCCACAGGACAAAGGCTACGTTTTCCGCGACGGTACGCCGGGAAATCAACTTGTAGTCCTGGAATACCACCCCAATCCGCCGCCGCAACCGGGCCAAGCGATCGCCCCGCAGGGTATTCAAATCGCAGCCGTCTACCTTCACTTCACCGCTACTGGCCCGTTCTTCCCCATACAGCAGCTTCAGCAGTGTGGACTTCCCCGAGCCCGACGGCCCCGTCACCAAATAGAAATCTCCTTTTTTGAGATCCAAATTCACCCCCGTCAGGGCTTGGCTGCCATTGCGATAGGTTTTGCCCACGTTGCGCAATTGAATAATCGTTTCCCTGGCCGCCTGGGGGGAGACTCGTTCCTCCGTGGGGGACTGGCGCGATTCCCCAGCTGGTGGATGCGTGGGTGGGTGGGTCGATAGGTGTGGTGAATGGCCCCGCTCTGCCTCAGCAACCGGGTCGGCAGGACTGCCCTGGGGATTCACCAAACTCTGCGCCATACGTGACCAACTCCTTTCTAATACGGGTTCCTATCGCAATTCACGGCTGACGGGGTTGCGTCCGGTCATTCGGTACACCAGCGATCGCCAAGCAAACTGCGGTAATGCTAACATCCGCTTCCAACGCCAGGGTTCCTGATACAGGCGATACACCCACTCTAGGTGATTGTCCCGGAGCCAAGCGGGGGCGCGATCCTTGGTGCCTGCCCAAATGTCAAAACTGCCACCCACCCCAATCCAAATGGCCTCTGGACAGAGGTGACGGTGTTCAGCAATCCACAGTTCCTGACGCGGTACGCCCAGCCCGACGTAGATGATGCGCGGTTGTAGCGATCGTAATTGTTCCCGGAACGCAGCCATTTCTTCACCCTGGAGGTAGCCATGCTGGCTGCCAGCGATCTGTAATCCGGGCAGTTGGTGTTGCCAATTGATTGCGGCCTGTTCCGCCACCGCAGGCGCACCGCCATAGAAAAAGACTGAATCGCCAGACGAGGCTACATGGCGCAGGAGGGTGGCTGCGAGTTCAATGCCGGGGCAGCGTTGGGTGGTTTTGCCATAGAGCTTGAGGTAAAGCACAATGCCCGCCCCATCGGGAATCACCAAATCCGCTTGATGAATGATGTTCGCCAAGGTCGGATTCTGCTCGGCCTGCATGGTCATTTCCGCATTCAGCGTGACGACATGGCAACCTTGGCGATGGCGTAGGCGATCGGCCAACCAGTTGGCGTAGTTGGGGAGGAGATGCACGGGCAACCCGAGCACAGAAAAGCGATCGGGGTGCTTTTGTTGGGGGGAGTTGGACATATGCGGATCAGCTGCAACCATTGCCACACCTCTACAATGATCCTGGTGTTCGAGTTTGTAATCAAGCATTTGACAGACATTTGACAGACACTTGATCAGAGTCTGGAGGAGTGATCTGCTAGGCATGATTGCCTAGGAAATAGATTGCCCATCCAGGCAATGCATTGTAACCCAGGCTGTCCCTAAAAAACGCTTAATCATTGGATTTTCATGGATCTCTTTCTGGCAAAGTGTCTGGCAATGGTGCTGGAAAACCGTGAGACTGGAAAACCGTGAGACTGGATCAGGTCTACGGACGATTGGTCAAACCATATTGACCTGCATTGATCCTGTATGGGCTGAGAACCTGATTGTCAATTGAATACTGATTTGTAGAATTCTATTGCTCCAATGGTTGCTTCTTGTTGCTGCTAGTAATTCCAAATTGATTTATGCAAACCTGGTTTTAAAGCCGTTTTTAAGTCGGTCTAGCCTTCAAATCGGGTCTATTAATTCCGTCGATCGCTTTTGCCTATTCCTGGGATAGTAGTCCACGGTATCCTTGCGCTAGATACCATAGCGCGTTAATCGTTCCTTAATGTCTTTTAATCAATCGTTGTACTACAGTGTACAGATCTTCGATCGGCACATCCTCTTGCCAAGAAATTTGCAAACTTTGTCACACTAGAGTCCATGATGTTGGGTGAAGACTCATGTTTGTGTATCCGGAGTTGTTACAACTCGACGAACAACGGTTAATCCAACGATGGGAACAGCCATCCCCCGCTGGAGAAGATCCCTTTACCTACTACACCGAAATTGCCCAGGCACTCCTCGATCGCATGGTGGCTGCGTTACCCGCCCTCACTGAGGACTTGGAAGAAGATGAATCCTGGCGAACAACAGCGTTGTTGCTCCTGATTCACTCCTACTACGTTCCCCGGTCTGACCTTAAATCTGACCCCGAATCCGCCCCTCACTCTGACCCCAAGGAAGTGCCGTCTGGGGGCAATTGTGGACAGGATTCATCTCCTTCTGCATAGGCGATAATTTCTGAACCGATCCGACTTGCCAGACGATCGCCCAAAACTCCCAGAAAACGCTATTGTGAGTATTTGGTCTGTCTCTCATTTTCTCTGCGCAAACCCATGGCTCAGTTTCAGGACTTTTTGGCACACCTCAACCCGTCCCAACGGCAAGCGGTCGAACACTTTTGTGGGCCATTGTTGGTTGTGGCGGGGGCTGGATCTGGCAAAACGCGAGCCTTGACCTATCGTATCGCGAATCTTGTTCTGACCCATCGTGTGGATCCAGAAAATATTCTTGCGGTCACCTTCACCAACAAAGCCGCCAAGGAGATGAAGGATCGGATTGAGCGGTTGTTTGCCGATCAGCAGGCTCAGGCAAGCCATGGCAAACCCTTGAATGCTTTGCCGGAATATGAACAGACCAAGCTGCGATCGCAGGTCTACAAAACCATTACCAAAGACCTGTGGATTGGCACGTTCCATGCCCTCTGCTGCCGAATTCTGCGCTTTGATATTGAGAAGTACACTGACGAAAAAGGTCGGACATGGACGAAAACCTTTTCGATCTTTGATGAATCCGATGTCCAAAGTGTGATTAAAGATATCATTGTTAATAAGCTGAACTTAGACGATAAGAAGTTTGAGCCGCGTAATGTTCGCTACGCCATCAGCAATGCTAAAAACAAAGGACTGTCTCCAGCAGAGGTAGAACGGGAACAGCCGAATTTCCGAGGTCGGGTTATTGCTGATGTGTATAACCATTACCTCGATCGACTGGCGGAAAATAACGCTCTGGACTTTGATGATTTAATTTGGCTTCCGGTAAAGCTATTTCAACAAAATGAACAGGTGCGGGATTACTGGCATCGACGCTTCCGTCACATTTTGGTTGATGAATACCAGGATACGAATCGCACGCAATACGATCTGCTGCAACAATTGACGACCAACGGCCAATCTCCGCGCAAGTTCAACGATTGGAACCACCGATCGATCTTTGTGGTGGGCGATGCAGATCAGTCGATTTACTCCTTTAGATCGGCGGATTTCACCATCCTGATGGGCTTCCAAGAAGACTTCGGCGATCGTAAAGCCGATACGGAAACGCAGACGATGGTGAAGCTGGAGGAAAACTATCGATCGACGGCGAATATCCTGGAAATGGCGAATGCGTTGATTGAGAACAATACCGAACGCATTGATAAAGTCCTCAAGGCTACTCGCGGGGAAGGGGAAGCCGTCTATTGCCATCGCTGTGAGGATGAAGTGGATGAGGCCGAATTTGTGGTGCGGCAAATTCAGAGCTTGGAGCGCACCAATCCAGAGTTGACCTGGGGCAAATTCGCGCTCCTTTATCGCACCAATGCCCAATCCCGCGCCTTGGAAGAATCCCTCCGCCGTGCCGCCGTGCCCTACAAAATCATTGGGGGCCTACGCTTCTACGATCGTAAAGAAATTAAGGATGTGCTGGCCTATTTGCGTGCGGTTGCCAATCCTGCCGATACAGTCAGTTTGCTGCGGGTGATTAATACCCCCAAACGTGGGGTCGGCAAATCCACGATCGAATCGTTAGTCAGAGCCGCCACGGAATTAGAGACATCTTTGTGGCAGATTCTCAGCGATGAAACTTCTGTTAAAACCCTGGCAGGCCGTTCTGCTAAAGGGGTTTTAGCGTTTTCCAGCTTGATTCACAAGTATCGTCAACGGCTTGATCAGATGTCTGCTTCAGAATTGGTGCAAAACTTGTTGGAGGAATCGGGTTACTTAGATGATCTGAAAATGCAGGGCACCGATGAAGCGATCGATCGCATGGAAAACGTGCAGGAGTTATACAACGCAGTCTTGCAATTTGAGGAAGACAGCGAAGACGATCGTAGCTTAACGGGATTTTTGGCCAGTGCGGCCCTCGCATCCGATCTTGACGATAAAAATAACGAAGATGAGGTCGTTTCCCTCATGACGTTGCATTCGTCGAAGGGGTTGGAATTTCCGGTGGTCTTTCTGGTGGGATTGGAACAGGGGCTATTCCCCAGTTATCGATCGCTGGATGATCCCGCCGCGATCGAAGAAGAACGGCGGCTGTGTTATGTGGGCATTACCCGTGCTCAGGAACGACTGTTTATCTCCTATGCGCGGGAACGGCGGCTCTATGGCAACCGGGAACCAGCAATGCCATCACTCTTTCTTGCGGAATTACCTAAGGAATTACTGGAAAGCAATACGCTGTCAGCGATCCCGTCCCGGCTGAGTCAGGGAATGGCATCGGGGCGGGTTGCTAGCAGTAAAACCGCTGGCAAGGCTGCAACTAGCTCAACCTTCAAAGCTCGGAACAATCCCCCCCAGGAATGGAAGGTGGGCGATAAGTTAGTCCATGAGGCGTTTGGGACAGGTCAGGTGAGCCATGTGTTTGGCAATGGTAGCAAGGTGAATTTAGGGGTGAAGTTTCCTAAAGCTGGACACAAGATTATTGATCCGAAGATTGCGCCAATTCGCAAGGTGCAGTAAGTTGCCTCTTGACACTCCCCCATCTGAAGCACGGGGGGATTCTTGGCTCTAGGAAGTCACTTGTCCTGACAGGATTGCTCCAGTGACGAGGGTTTTACGCATTTACCTGATAACTGGAGTAAGACGACAAAGACGCTGGGTCAGGATAGGCATGGGTCGCCACGGTTGGAGATTGCGGATGGCTGCTCGTCGCAGTCTCAGCCTCCGGCCAATCAACCGTCTGCACCATTTCATGCACCACCAACACCGAACAAGATGCATGTTGCAGAATATATTGACTGACACTATTCATACCCACCTGACGCACCCCTTGGTTTTCGCGATGGCCAATCACAATTAAGTCCGCTTTCCATTGATCGGCAAGCTGACAAATTTTCAACTCTGGATTCCCCATTTGGCAAGCCACCTGCGTGGCAACCCCTTTGGCGATCGCCTGCTGAAGATAGAGATCGATCCATTGTCGCGCTTTTTTCAATTCATGTTCTAGGCGATGTTGTTGCACCCGTCGCAGCGTATCGTACATCGACTGCGCATCCTGGGCATTGCGAATATCGAGAGACGTGGGCATCGTCGCCTGCACATCGCGATCGGTTTTGACCGTATGGGTAATTAACAAATGACTAGCCTGGGGATGCACCTGATCGATCGCGCGACCAAACACCCAATCATCCTTACTGGAGTGATCCAAAGCAACTAAAACGCGGCGAAAGCTCATAATTGAATCCCCTCGCATACAGCATGGTATCAAATCAAGCTGGACAACAGATAAACCGTAGTTAACCGTAGTTAAACCATAGTCACGGTCATGGAAGGAACTGAGTTAGCAAGTAGGCGAGAGAGATGCAACCCAGATAAGCGGATGACATAACATAATTGCCCCCAGAACGTAACGCAAAAGTTGATTTATTCAACTCTGGGACTATCATTGCAATTAAAGTTCGCGATCGATCCTAATCAGAAACAAAGTTAACTAACAATAGATTAGCAGATGGAAATCAGTAGATCGAAACCCATGAAACGTCAATGTCGCAGCGCCAACAGTCTAATTCAAGCCTACTGAGAAGTATGATATAAATCCAGGAAGTTTCCAAGATTGACAAAAAACAATACAAAAGTTAATAAACACCATCGACGGACAACACGATCGCATCTCAATTTGTGACTCTGCCGCAGGCAGAAAGCTAGGGAGTCTGCCCCTTCACACCACGCGATAGCGCATTCCAGGATCTTGATGCACCACACCCATGAGTTCCAACTGTAAAAGAGCACTACTCACATCTCCCGTCGGCAATTGCGTTTGCTGAACCAAGCAATCGATCGGCACTGAGCCATCCATCTCAATCAGCATTTCCAGAATCGTTCTCAGCATCGGTTCTAAAGTCGTTAAATCAACAGAAGCCATCACTGACGCTGAAGATGAACTTGGTGCTGATGCACTTTGCACTGTCGCTAATGTTGTGTAATCAATTCCCGGTAACGCCCCCAGTAGGGTTAACAACTTCTCCGGTTTCGGGATAATTTGCGCCCCTTGGGAGATCAAGTTAATGCAACCTTCAGCTTGGGGATTATCCAGATTGCCTGCCAGGGCATAGACTTCCCGTCCACACTCATTCCCCAAGCGAGCAGTAATCAGGGCACCGGACTTTTCACCAGCTTCCATGACTAAAATCGCTCGGCTAAGACCCGCGACAATGCGGTTGCGGCGGGGAAAATGGGCTTTATCCGGCTTGGTTCCGTGGGGATATTCACTCAGCAGCAGTCCCCGATCGAGGATTTGCCGATACAACTGGCGGTTACTCGCAGGATAAATTTGATCAACCCCCGTTCCGAGCACTGCAATCGTCGATCCCTGCGCCTCTAAGCAAGCCTGATGGGCGATCGCGTCAATGCCATCCGCCAACCCCGACAAAATCGTAAAGTTGTTCTGGCTGAGCAGTTTACTAATGCGGTGAGTCCAGCGTTTACCGTAATCCGATGGGTTGCGCGTGCCCACAATGGCAATTCCAGGCGCAGTTGCGAGGTTAGCCAGCAGGTGGGGATTGCCTAAATAATGCAACACCGCAGGCTTATCTGGAATTTCCTGTAACAGCGGAGGATAGTCTGGATCGCTAGGCGTCCAGAACTGGGGATTGCTTTGCTCATAGGCCCGGAGAAGTTCGATCGGGTGCAGATCGCGGCGATCCTGCACAATGCGATCGGCGGTCAGGAGGCCAATGCCCTCCACGTTTAACAATTCCGCTGCCGTTGCCTCCCAAGCCGTCTGCAAATCCCCAAAATACTCGCGCAGCCGGTTGAGCAACACATCCCCCACCCCTGCAACTTCCCGCCAAGCCAACCAGTACGCCCGCTCCTGCACCGTTTATTTCCCTACATGCTCAATTGTGCTTAATTCGATCATTTGAGTTATTATGCCCAGATTGGGTTAGGGCTTGATACCGGTCTTGATCCCGTAGGGATTCTTGATCCTGTTTTGATCCATGTGCTTTGCGCTGTAGCGTTTGACCTATCACGATCGTGTCTTTTGACGTTCATTAACCTGCCACTGCCACCATGCCCGATCGTCCGATCTACCTTGACTGCCACGCCACAACACCCGTAGACGATCGTGTCTTTGAGGCGATGAAACCCTTTTTTACAGAGTTTTTTGGCAATCCCGCCAGCGTGACCCATCAGTATGGCTGGGAGGCCGAAGCCGCCGTCAACCAGTCAAGGACAACCCTCGCAGATGCGATCGGCGCAACCCCCGAGGAAATTATTTTCACCAGCGGTGCAACGGAAGCGAATAACCTGGCAATTAAGGGCATTGCCGAAGCGTATTACAGCCAAGGCAAACACATTGTCACCGTTGCCACGGAACACAATGCTGTGCTTGATCCCTGTCGGTATTTGCAAACCTTAGGCTTTGAAATCACCATTCTGCCAGTGCAATCCGATGGCTTGCTAGATTTAGCGCAATTGGAAGCCGCCTTGCGATCGGACACCATTCTCGTGTCGGTCATGGTAGCGAATAACGAAATTGGGGTTGTGCAACCGATCGCTGACATCGGCCAAATCTGCCACGATCGCCAAATCATCTTCCACACTGACGCCGCCCAAGCGATCGGGAAAATCCCCCTCAACGTACAAAGTCTGCAAGTGGATTTGATGTCCCTGACAGCCCATAAGGTCTACGGCCCCAAGGGCATCGGAGCCTTGTACGTGCGGCGACGCCATCCACGAGTCACCCTAGCCCCCCAACTCCACGGCGGGGGCCACGAACGGGGCCTCAGATCGGGCACACTTTACCCGCCCCAAATTGTTGGGTTTGCCAAGGCCGTGGACCTTGCCCTAGCCACCTTACCGGAGGAAGCCCAACGCCTCCGCCAACTCCGCGATCGCCTGTGGGCCCAATTACAATCCTTGGCAGGTGTGCACCTCAACGGTCATCCTGAGCAACGCCTACCGGGAAATTTAAATCTCAGCATTGCTGGAGTGGACAGCGCAGCATTACTCGTAGCATTGCAATCCACGATCGCCATTTCCTCCGGTTCCGCTTGCACCTCCGCTAAAATTGCCCCCTCCCACGTCCTCACAGCCTTAGGTCTGACGGATGACCTCGCCTTTGCATCCCTGCGCTTTGGCATTGGTCGATTTAACACCGAAGCTGAGATCGATCGGGCAGCCCAAGCAGTGATCACAGCAGTCAACACACTGCGTAATAATGCAATCAACACACCGCACAGTGATGCAATCAACACCGCAATCAACAGCCCCCCTGACTGACCGATAGCGCCAACCCGTCTAACTCAGGGCCGTCACGATCGCGGAAGCCTCTTCACCATTGATCCGCCACAAGGCCCGACTGGCCTCCTGCCGCACGAGGGATAGCTCCCCTTTGCACGCTGCAATCAGTGCCGGAACTGCCTCCTTAGCCTCCGACCCGATCGCGCCTAAGGCATAGGCCGCCACCCAGCGCACCTGCCAATCTTCATCCTGCAAACAGCGGGTCAGCGCAGGCACCGCAATTCTGGCATTGGATTCGAAACTCGCTAGCACCCAAGCTGCACTACTGCGAACGTGGGGCACCTTGGATTCCAACGCACTAATTAAGGCAGGAATCGCCACCGTTCCAATTTTTCCAAGGGCCGCGATCGCCTCTCCCGAAATGCGGCGATCGGGATCCCGAATCCGCTCCACCAAGGCCGGAATCGCACTGCGAGCCTCCGCCCCAATCTGACCCACGGCACGAATGGACTCCTGGCGCACCTGCCAGTGATCATCCTGGAACGCTTTCACCAATGCGGGTAACACCGGTTTCGCCGAACTCCCCAAATCACTCAGCTCACGAATTGCCCGCAGGCGACTGTCCAGTAACTCATCCTGCAACTTCGGTGCCAGCCGCGCCAGCCGCTGCTCCACCTGGGCCCGCCGCAGCAATTCCGCACTCAACCCCACACGCCGCCCTAGCTCATCCAGAATAAATTCCGGAATATCCATATCGACGCCACGGGAAAGACAACAATCCCGCAACGCTAGCAGAAATCCTTGGATGCTTTCTGGTGCACCGGGCATGGCATCCGCTTGCAGCAAAAAGTCAGCCCACAAATAAGCCTCATTCCCATACAACTCGACTAAATGGAGGGCGGCTAAACATTCTGCCAATGGATCAAGGGCGAAGCAGATTTGATCCTGGGCAGGGCCAACGGTATGCAGAATGCGTAAGCGTTTTTCTAAATGTTTTAAGTGATTTTTTGCCGTTTCACTATCCACTCCCAACTGCGTTTCCAATTCCATCAAAATCGTTTCTCGCCGCGCAGGAGTCGGACGGAAAGATTGCTTTAAGCATTCCCAAGCAATAATTTTGCTGTCTTGGTGAATGGTGGGATTATCCGGTTCATCTTCGTTATGATTCCGGTTGAGTTCGTTTAAGTAACTCAGCATTAAATCAGGAATATTATCCGGTAGATTGTCCTCCCGATCGTGATCCTTGGTGGAAATCATTTGCTCAGCATAGAGTTTCGCTAGCAAGACGGTAATATTGCGCTGCCCCACCATTTTGGACAACTGGCTACAGGCGTCAAAGTATTCCGAATCCTTAAACAATTCCCGTTTATTGCATTGGGTCAAATAGGCTTCTAGGAAAGATGAAAGACGATTGCCTTCAATTCGCATTGGACGCACGATCGTCTTCGGCACGCCATCCAAGGTTTCCTCCACCCGCGACGTCACAATTAACGCATTGGCCGGAAAATCGGGATGGCCAGGACGAATCTCCTGCCGCGTCGCATCACTCAGTTCCGAAAGGCGATCGACGATGACTAAAATGCGGCGTTGGCGCAGCAGTTTTTCAATGAATTCATCGGACAGCGGTTCCGCCGAATCCACCAGCGCCTGTAACTGCCCCCGAATCGCTTCCCGGAAGGGATCCTTGTCCTCCGGCACTTTAAAATCCAATTCCTGCTCCAGCAACACCGGAATCATGCGATGGCGGCAGAGGCGTTGGTCTTTGTGATCGGCCATAGCCCACTTCGCCATATTGCAGGCCAAACTGGTTTTGCCAATGCCCCCTTCCCCCCAAATCAGCAAACATTGCCGCCCATCCCAGAAGGTGGAATGCATATCCTGGCTGCTCAGTTCCGCGATCGTATTGCCCTGCATCACCACCGGAATGGGAATATAAACGGCCCGATCGCTCACCGTACTCTTGTGGGCAAAGGCATCCCGCGCGATCGGCACTTGTTGTTCCACCCAGGCATCCAGCACCCGAGGATGGTAATGGAACCAGCCCAAAAACATGACAAACCGCAGAGGCACCTTAATTGTGTTGCCTAGGGGGGTCGGCAATTCAAAATCCGTATAGGGTTTGAGCAAATCGTTGAGTTTCAACAACCACAGCGGACGCAGCAACAAAATTAAGAGCCAAAACGCAGGCGTGGCCACAATGTATAACCCCACCAGGGCGATCGCAGGATTCTCCTTGGCCCAATCTAAGGTGCGCTCAAACAGTTGGGAATCCTTTGTAGATTTCAACACCGTGAGCGATCGCTTGACCGCTACTACCACTTCATCACTGAAACCATTCTCAGGATCCTCTAAAACGGGCAACATTTTTTCCAGATGTTCGATCGCATCCATCAGCTCCTCACGGGACAGCTTCGTCGCTTCATCCTGGAGTCCGCCTGCAATGCGACTCAGGGCATTGGCCGCACTCAGCCGCACACCCATATTGGTATCTTTCAAGGTTTCAGTCAGGGCTGGCAGCGCTGCTTGGGACTGGGAGCCGATGCGGCCTAAAGCCGCCGCCGCATTTAACCGCACATCCTTATCCGCATCCGCCAACACCTTCATCAGATCGGGAATCGCGGGGGCAGCAGCTTCTCCCATGCGCCCCAGGGAGAGCGCCGCAAAGGACCGTAATTCCCGATCGCTGCCTTGCAATAGCTTAACCAACTCTTCCACCGACCCCCCGGCCTCTCCCCCAATCCGACCCAGGGCTGTAATGGCACTGAGGCGAATATCCTTATCGGGATCATGCAACGCTTGGCTCAGGGCAGGGACTGCCGCTTTGGCATCCGCGCCCAACCTTCCCAAGGCCGTAATTGCACTTTGCCGCACTCCTTCATCGTTATCCGCCAGCGCCTCAACCAATTTAGGCACCGCACTTTTGGCATCACTTCCCAGTCCAGACAACGCCGCAATCGCATTGGACTTGACCCCCTGACTGGAATCTTCCAACGCCTCAATCAACGCAGGTACGGCAGGTTTGGCCGCATTTCCCATACGGCTGAGGGCATTGGCCGCGCTAATCCGCACCCCTTCATTGGGATCCTTCAGCACCACAATCAGTTCAGGAACGGCGGCCTTGGCCTTAGGCCCGATCGCCCCTAGGCTGCGCGCGGCTTGACTCCGAATTTCTGCATTGCGATCGCTGAGGGCTTCACTGAGGGCGGGCACCGCTAATTCTGCATCGGAGCCAAGTTCCGACAGGGCCTCGATCGCAGCAAGACGATTTTTCAGGGGAGCCTTACGATTTTCGATCACTTCTAGCAAAGGCTCGATCGCGGCAGAACCGGCTTGTTGCAATTTTTGGACAGCTTTATCTCGCTTAGCTTCATTGGTCAGTTTCTGCACTTCGGCCACCAGTCGCTCACTGGCCCAGACCGGGGGAGCCGTCATCAGCGTAATAGGCATCACGCACCAAGCACTGAGCTGCATGACCCAGAATAGCGATCGTAGATTGGAAGTAGCCATAGCACCCGCCAGAAAATCAACGTTGTGAGGACGAAACGCTTAGCAGGGTGCCATCTAAAAACTCGCGTCCATCCTAATTTGCTATTCACAACCCATCTGCCAGCATCCCCGGACAGAGCAGCTCTTAACCAGTGGATCCAAATACAGCATGATTGCAATCGAAAAATCAGGAAGGAATGACGATGCTCGGAACGAAAGGACGGTGATGAGAAGTAGATGACGATGCCTAAAAATAGGCAACCCTGCTGCGCCTAGGATGCCCAATGAGGGAAACCACCGAACAGGCGATCGCAAAATTTTCCAATCCTCGCAAAATTACGGGAGCCAGGGGCAGTAATTTTCGTCAAGCCTGCTGCTGCCAATCTTCACTTGGATCGGCATTGGCCGCTTGCATCGGAATGTGAATCACAAACTCAGTCCCCACTCCGGGGGTTGAGCAAAATTTTAGGTGCCCTTTGTGCTTTTCTGTCACGATTTGATAACTAATGGACATGCCCATCCCTGTCCCTTGGCCCACGGGTTTGGTGGTGAAGAAGGGATCAAAAATGCGCTGTTGGACGTCCGGGGGAATGCCGCTTCCCGTATCCGAGATCGCGATTTCCACCCAGTTCGATCGAATCACGGATGTACGGATCCCAATGCGCCCCATAATTTCAGCATTCTGAAGCGGTTTTTCTTGGATCGCGTCGATCGCATTGGCGATCACATTCATAAACACTTGATTCAGTTGTCCTGCATAGCATTCCACAGGGGGTACATTCCCATAGTCACGCACAATATCAATGGGTTTACACTGGCCTTGGGCCTTAAGGCGATGCCCCAGAATCATCAGCGTACTGTCAATCCCTTCATGAATATCTACGGTTTTGATATCCGCTTCATCAAGGCGCGAAAAATTTCTGAGGGATTTAACAATATCACGAATGCGTTCGGTTCCCGTTTGCATGGAAGTTAATAACTTCGGCAAATCATCCTTCAGAAAATTCAAGTCATAGTTAATCCTAGCCTCCACGATCGATGCCGTGGGATAAGGATATTCCGTTTCATAAACAGCCAACACCTCGAACAGATCCTGCGCATATTGGTGGGCATGGAGAAGATTGCCGTGAATAAAATTAACCGGATTATTAATCTCATGGGCAATGCCTGCAACTAACTGTCCCAAACTGGACATTTTTTCTGCCTGCACCATTTGGGCTTGCGTACTTTGCAATTTTTGCAGCGTTTGTTCCAGATGCAGGGTCTTTTCCCGCAAGGCTTGGGTGCGTTCCTCAACTTTTTGTTCTAGCGTTTGACTATATTTTTCCAGTTGCTGTGTTCGTCTTTGAACTTTTTGTTCTAATGTTTGGTTATAGCTCTCAAGCACATACTGAGCTTCCTGTTGTTCTTGCAATAACTGTTGTACCCGTTGAAGTAATTGATTAAAAGATTGGGATAATACACCTACTTCATGGGTACTATTCGTAGCAGCCGCTTGGAGGGTGAAATCGGCTTTTTCCGTAGCCTGTTGCACCACGGAAGCTAAGTGATTTAAGGGAGCTGAGATTGTGCGCGCAAAGCTCACAATTCCAACGGTCACCACAATACTCAGGCCCAGGAAAAACCAGCTAAACATGGAAGCCACTTGGTAACCTGCGGCTTGAATTTGCGTTAGTTTCACTGAGGTCACCGTCACCCAATTGGTCTCCGGAATGGTCATCAGTGCATATTGCCGATCGCCCGCGACCCAATACACCAAATGATGATCTTCAAAGGATAACCGATCGGATAGAACAGCCCCATTTACTAAATGACGCAGTTGTTTAAGAAGTTCTGCTTGGTCAGGAATCTCTTGGGAACTACTAATCCCCTTGGGCTGCACCGTCGCAATTACCGTAGGCTGCGTTCCCACCGCAATCAGTTGAAGCTGCTCAGAACCCACCAATTGCAGATTTTGCACATCCTTTTTTAAATATTCCAATTGGTCGGCATCATAGCCCCCCTTCAGGACACCCGAAAAAATCCTGGTTTGTGAATCATAGATAGCCGCCACCATTTCGATCGTCACTCTTTGAGTAGACTGATCAAATTTAGGAGTCCCTATCCAATGTTCTTTGTGCTTTCCGTGCTGCCACCAAGCTTCATCACTCTGCACAAAGTCACTGGTCGGTTGGCTATAGGCGACATTGAAACCATAACGCTCTGTAATAAAAATTTCAGCAAATTGACTACTCTCACCAGCACTTTTTAAGTACTGGTTCAGGGATAGATTCGGTTGGATTAGCTTTGTCTGGCGAAATTGGGCTTCAACCTGCTCAATGGGCAACTTGGGCAGATCCATCGCGTCCGCCTGCAAAGTCCCCATTTTCACACTATCTAGTACCAAGGGAGTCGCAGCGATCGTCTTGAGCAAGGCAAGTTTACTTTCTAAATCTCGATGGGTTAATTCTGCGGTTGTACCAGCTAGGGATTTCAGTCTCGTCTCAGCTTGTTGGGCGGCCCGTTGGTAGGTCAATCCCCAAACGATCGTACCTGCGATTCCGATCGGCAGGAGGCTCATGGGTAAAAAGGTGACCAGCAGCTTCTGCTGGAGAGACATGGCCGACTTCTTCTCTGATCCCCAAAAGTTCAAATGCCGCAATTTCATAAATTGATAACGCCACTGTTTCAGGCAAAAGATTTGTTAGTCAAACACTGTTGAAGTAGAACGCTTAAAGTAGAACGGTCTTGGCTTTAGTTCAGCTCTGCCTAGTGTTTCCCTTAGCGCAGAATTTGATTGTTCGAGGGGCTAGAAAAAACGATGGAACGACTAGACAGGAAAAGTAGATTAAGCAACACCATACATTGGCAGAATGCCCTGATACACGGCAAAACTACCTAGATGTTGATGAATCTCAATATCAACTCACCCTGTCGGTGGGAGATCTTCCGACCCAATATTGCAGTAACCAGTCGCAGTTACTTTTCTATCAATTCCCGGTATTATTCTCCAGTGCAATAGATTACTAAAAACAACAAGTTTGGATTGAGACATTAGATTGAGACAAATAACCTAACCCCAACCTGGGAACTGTTTAGACTGATTTAGCAACCGAAACAGTTCTGGCAGCCCCTGCATGAGGCGGATTCTGGAGGCATCACAGAACACTAGTAGGCTGTAATCGACGAAAGCACTAACTGAAACTGTCCTGGAGTGAATTTTGGATTCAGTTGGCCATCGTACTCAAATTTGCTAAGCATCAATTGCAACGATCGAATTTGGCTGGGGTTGATCGGCGCTGTATTTTGTAACGTCTTAGCCCGAAACACCGGAATCATTTCTGCAAAGGGAATGCGGATCGTCATCCACTCATTGGCCTGGGTATCAAAGGCGTAGGCATAGGCGATCGTGTCCCAGCCCATATCACTGCGCGCCAGGAATTTGTAACGATTGCCATCCCCCTTTAACCGCAGTTCCAGCCCTTGATAAGTAGCCAAATTGAGCGGAGCCTCAAAATTACGGGTCCGCACCGAAGCAAAGCCACCGGAATTCGCCGTGGAAACATTTCCCGTAAACAGCGCTCCCTCGATCGTCCGGATCAACGAACTCGCACTCACCCCACCCATCACCACATCATCCACGGCTCCCCAGGTTTGGGGCAGGTTGTCGATCGTCGTAAAGTCAAACACCACCGCCTGTCCAGAGTTTGCCTGGATCACTTGGGGTTGGGGAACGGGGACATTCGGTTGAAACATTTTTTGCATCCAACTGACGATCGGAATCGCTTCAAAGTAATCCAGCGTCTTCACCAAGCGACCTAAATTTTCCAAGGGATTGGGTTGAGCCATCGGGATTACTCACCAAACTGAGCGCAATGAACGGTTACACGGAGCCAGTACTTCTATTCTAAGGATTTATCGGTTCCCCTGCCGCGAGTGGTTAGCTGGATCACGCCTATGGATCATCTGGATCATCCCGCAATTTTCCACGATCGACCCGATCGGTTCAGGGGAGAATTTCAGGAACCGTCGTCAGGCTTGTTACTTTTTTTCATAAAGATTCGTAAACTAAGAAGCAGTCTATAAATTTATACTTTTTTATCTGATTATCTTTGTCTGACTACCTCAGTCCATTTATCTCAGTCCATCCGTTGAGTACATCCATGGAGAAAGCTATGGGACGAATTGCGATCGCAGAGCGGGCTTGTCTAGTGGGTCACTGTTTGTCCCTCGCCTTTGGATTAGCGGGCTTGCTGTTGGTGCTGCCTAATCCAGAGTTCATCACTGCTTTACCCGCCTTTGGGCAGCGGGCCTTTGCCTACAGCATGGCGGGCGGGGGTGTGGTTTACATCGTACTAGGGGCGATCGCCGTTTCCCTCTATGCCTACCGGGTTTTGGGATATCAGCGCTGGCTTACCTTTATGATTCCTGCCGTTGGCCTATCCCTCTGTAGCGAACTCTTGGGCACCAGCACAGGCTTCCCCTTCGGAGCCTACGGTTATCTGGATGGCCTGGGCTACAAAATTGCAGGCTTAGTGCCCTTCACCATTCCCCTGTCCTGGTTCTACGTCGGGCTGTCCTGCTATGTCATCGCCCGATCGGGATTGGAACAACTGAAACTCCCCACCTGGACCAGACTGATCGGCAGCATTGTCGTGGGTGCAGGCTTGCTCACCGCCTGGGACTTCGTCCTGGATCCCGCTATGAGCCAAACGCCCTATCCCTTCTGGCAGTTCCAAGATGTCGGCGAATTTTTCGGCATGCCCTATCGCAACATTACTGGGTGGTTGGGAACCGGGATGGTCTTCATGACCGCGGCCTCTCTGTTTTGGGGTAAGGGCACGATCGGTCTACGCCGCGAGCAGTTGAATACCCCCCTCGCGATTTACCTGATCAACTTTGCATTTGGAGCGCTGATCACCCTAGCGCAATTGGATCACCGTTTTTGGGTCATGATGGCCATTTCCGTCGGGTTTGGGGTCGTGCCTGCGATCGCCCTCTGGCGCAAGGTACCCGTTGAGACGCCCGATGTTGCGCCCGTTGCCAGCGAAACCGTGGCGGAATCGATCGTCGCCAGCTAAATGTTCGTCGGTCCTTTCTATTCAAGTGAATTCGACAAGCAAAATTGTCCCTCACTAAGCCCCTGTACTGGGACGGAGAATTCACTTTCGGGGGGTGTCGGGGGAGTAGAGTCCCCTGACATCGCAGGGGGGCGGGGAGAAGTTCCCCGATCTTCGCTGCGTAGCAGCCCCGACGATCGCGCCGCACCACGAATTCATTGAACTCATGTTCTGTTACGGTTTTGCCTGTGTTAGATGCCACCTTTGCCCTGATTCTGCTCCTGCAACTACCCGCGATCGCCATTTTGCTGTCCCGGTTACTGCGCGGCCCCTTTCGCCATCCGCCCCTGCAAGCTCGATCGGCCCAACCCAGCCAGTTTGGCAGAGTTAGCGTCGTGGTTCCCACCTTGAACGAAGCGGCGCGGCTGCAACCCTGTTTGGATGGATTGGCAACCCAAGGGCCGGAAGTGCGGGAAGTCTTGGTCGTGGATAGCCGATCGACGGACGGCACCCCCGATCTGGTCAAAACTGCCGCCATGGCCGATCCTCGCTTTCAGTTAATGCAGGATGATCCCCTGCCTCGGGGCTGGGTGGGACGACCCTGGGCCTTGCACAATGGCTTCCTCGCCAGTTCCGAGCAAAGTGAATGGATTTTGGGGATCGATGCCGATACCCAGCCCCAACCCGGATTGGTCGCTAGCCTGCTCACCACGGCAGAAGCGGAAGGCTATGACCTGATTTCCCTATCGCCTCGATTTATCTTGAAATCCGCAGGGGAACTGTGGCTGCAACCCGCCCTGCTGATGACCTTGGTCTACCGCTTTGGCGCAGCGGGGGAAACGGGTAACCAGGCCGATCGGGTCATGGCCAACGGTCAATGTTTTCTCTGTCGCCGATCGCTCCTGGCCGATCTAGGTGGTTACAGCAGCGCTCGCCAATCCTTTTGTGATGACGTGACCCTGGCGAGAAATGCCGCCGCGCTGGGGGCCAAGGTGGGCTTCTTAGACGGAGCTAACGTACTGAAAGTGCGGATGTATGAAGGCTGGCGAGAGACCTGGGAGGAATGGGGCCGATCGTTGGATCTCAAAGATGCCGCCACCCCGGAGCAGGTCTGGGGCGATCTGTGGTTTCTCGCCATGACCCAAGGGTTTCCGATCGCCCTCCTGCTATTCAGTGCGATTTGCTATTTCACAGGCAATACTTCATTACCCATCCTCGGCACCTTAGCTGGCAATAGCATCTTAGTCATCATGCGATTTGCCCTGGGATTCGCGATCGCGCCGTCCTACGATTTCAGTCAAGCCCAAGGAAAACTGTGGTTTTGGTTGTCGCCCCTAGCGGATCCCTTCGCAGTCTGGCGAATTTGGCTATCCTCTAGCCGCACACCCACCCAGTGGCGGGGCAGAATTTACCAAGCTCAATGATTCTTCAACTCTAAATGGATACCCCGATCGGGCAATTGCTTGATTCTCGATCGATTTTCTATGGATTTCATGGGGCTAGTAATATTAATTCATGCCAAAAGTTGCGGTTATGTTTCAGTTTGTTGCAACCCTGGATGAGTTCCGTAGCAACCTTTCCCTCCCATAGTAAAGTGGGAATCAATAAAGCTGTATGAGTTTAGCTTTGATAAAAAGAGGGAAAAACACTCATGGTTCAGCGTGGTTCAAAAGTTCGCATCCTGCGTCCCGAATCCTATTGGTACAATGATATTGGTACCGTGGCATCCATTGACCAAAGCGGCATTAAGTACAACGTAGTGGTGCGCTTTGACAAAGTAAATTACAGCGGTTTTAGCGGTAGCGCTAGTGGCGTCAACACCAACAACTTTGCAGTGAGCGAATTGGTGGAAGTTGAAGCTCCTCCCGCTAAAGCTAAGAAATAAGGCTAGGTGGATTCTCTCAGAGAGTATGTTTGAGGTTAGCCCAGGCATCTCTTAGAAGATAATTCAGCAGTCACAAGCCGTCTGGAGTAGGTCGATCGATCTACTCCATTTTTATATTGATGACATCACCTAGACTGGATCAGGACTGTTTGTGAGGACGACGATCGTGCCTGAGTTACCTGAAGTGGAAACCGTGCGCCGAGGTTTGAACGCAACAACCCTGCACCAGCCCATGACTGGCGCTGAAGTGTTGTTGCCCCGCACGATCGCCTATCCGGATCCCCTGGATTTTCCCAGCAATCTCGTGAATTGCACGATCACCCAGTGGCAACGGCGGGGCAAATATTTACTGGCAGAGTTAGGAGAGGCTGGCTGCCAAGGCTATTTAGGGGTGCATTTGCGCATGACCGGGCAATTGCTCTGGGTCCCATCCGATCGCCCCGTGGAGAAACATACCCGAGTGCGCTTCTTTTTCCAGAACGATCGGGAATTGCGCTTTGTCGATACGCGCACCTTTGGGCAAATTTGGTGGGTACCGCCCGATCGCCTGCCTCAAGATATCGTGCACGGCCTGCAAAATCTGGGGCCAGAACCCTTTGATGCCGCCTTTTCCGAAGAATATTTAGCCGCTTGGTGTCGCGATCGCAAACGTCCGATAAAAAATGCCTTGCTAGATCAAACGTTAGTCGCCGGAGTCGGCAACATTTACGCCGATGAATCGTTATTTTTGAGCAATCTGCATCCGACCACCCACTGCGCCGACCTCCAGCCGCAACAACTCGCGACCCTGCGCCGTCATGTCATTCAAGTCTTAGAAGACAGCATTGCCGCCAAAGGGACGACATTGCGGGACTATCGCACCGTGGAAGGGGTGAATGGCAACTACGGCGGACAGGCGTGGGTCTATGGGCGAGATGGAGAAGCTTGTCGGGTCTGCGGAACCCCGATCGAACGCATCAAACTAGCGGGGCGATCGGCCCACTATTGCCCCCAGTGCCAGTGCCCCCAGTGCCAGCCGATCGCAGAACCATCGATCGGGCGTTCTCCGCGGCGCAACACCGATCGTAAAACCGCGAGTTCTCTAAAACAAAAACTGGACTAAATCTCCTCTCACCCACCCCTGCCGATGGGAGTCGTTCAAATATTTCACGTAATACCAGGTAGCGTTATCCGCCGGATCTGCCGCCATTTCCTTAATCAAAACCTTATCGCCATGGTGTGCAGCAAACAGCGCATTGTAGTGGGTCGATGGCCCCGATCGCACATTTAACCTTCCACGAGGCACACCTGCATCCAAAATCGCCTGGGATGGAAAAAATTCGCCCCCGATCGCTGGAAATTGCAGAAAGTCCTCCCGAATCCACCCGCGATCGTCGGGATTGATCCGCACCATGTACCAGATGTATCCCTGTTGGCCGCGTTGCCCATCCATTATTTCCAACTTTTGCCCGCTGGTTGCATAGGTCAACGCTTCCGAATGAGTTGTTGGCTGCGATCGCACATTCACCACATTTCCTGGCTGCACATTCACCACATAGGCCGGTCTGGCCACCGCTGCCATTGCTGCCAGTAGAAGCAGACTAACCGCCGTCAGACTCGCTCGTATTCCCGTTTGCAGTAAGGTGAGAAGTTTCATAGGGCATTCCTCACAACGCACGATCGCAGGCCGCGATCGGCTATCAATTGATCGGCATCCTTCGGATAGGGATTACTTAATTTTACGCATAGAAATAATTAGCTATCCTTATCCTCTTACCTTCGATCGTGACGTAGATTTTAGGGAAATGGGGGCGATGTTTTACATTTCTTTCCATTCAGGCTGACCGACACCCAGTCAAGTGCTCCTCAGGGATACAGTTCATCGTCTATCCTAGAAAACTGTTGAACTAGCACCGAACCTATGGCAGGACATAGTAATGGCAGGACATAGTAAGTGGGCCAATATTAAACGGCAAAAAGCCCGCGTTGATGCAAAACGTGCCAATGTCTTTACTAAAATCTCGCGGGAAATTATTGTAGCGGCCCGCGCCGGAGCCGATCCAGCGGGGAATTTTCAACTGCGCACCGCGATCGACAAAGCCAAGGCCGCAGGCATTCCCAATGACAATATTGATCGGGCGATCGCGAAGGGCTCCGGCACCTTAGAAGCCGATGGGAATGCATTGGAATCCATTCGCTACGAAGGCTATGGCCCCGGAGGAGTGGCAATTTTGATTGAAGCCCTGACCGACAACCGCAACCGCACCGCCGCCGATTTGCGCGCCGCCTTCAGCAAAAATGGCGGAAACCTGGGGGAAACGGGCTGTGTGGGCTGGATGTTTGCACAAAAAGGCGTGGTTTCTTTGACCTTCGATCTCACCCCCACTGGGCGAGGCCGCAACCGCATTCCCGCCACCCTGGACGAAGAAGCTTTATTGGAAGCTTGCCTAGAAGCGGGGGCAGACACCTACGAGTTAAGCGACCTGTCGGAAGACGATGGCATCGCGATCGGGAAATTGGCGGAAGTCTTCACCGATATCACCAATCTGGAAAATCTGAGTCAGTGCTTACAAAAACAGGGCTATACCGTCTCCCAGGCGGAGTTCCGGTGGATTCCAACCACCACCATGGAATTGGAGGATGCCGATCAAACCCGATCGTTGTTAAAACTCATTGATGCTTTGGAAGATTTGGACGATGTGCAAACGGTCACCGCTAACTTTGAAATCAGTGATGAGTTAATGGCAATGAGTTTCGCGTAATTTTTTTTGCGCGTAATCTTCCCATTGCTATCACCTATTGCTATCCCCTGATATCACCGTGATATCCCCCGTTTTTGGTATCCCCGTTCGAGACAGATGCGCTTTGGGTGCCAACGGGGGGCATCACGGGAAAAACTTCGGATTAACTGGAAAGCCCCTTCCCGTCAACCCGAAGCCTTGTGCTCTATACCCCTTTAGATTAGCCTTGACCCAGGCTCAATAACTTCATCCAATACGGTGATTCGCCATCACCCGATCGGTTCATTCCTATGGATGATTTGTGATGAGGATCACATGCTTTCTAGCAATAATAACCGATTTGTCGGACAATCGCACATCAATCCCGAAAAGATTGAGGGGAACGTTAGGTTTTCCGTAGTTCTAGCATTGATATTTCCGATTTCAGAACTCCCGATGGCAGAAGCTAGCCGATCGCGGAGACTCGTCGATCGCAAAGATTAGACGCAAAGACGTTAACCGAGAGCAATTGCCTTTAACCGAGGGCGATCGCTTTTTCGGGCGCGGGTTCCTGATCCAAATCGTAGGATTCCAAGCGTCCATCTTCCATGTGGATCAAGCGATCGGCCACATCCAAAATCCGGTTATCGTGGGTCACCAACACCACAGCGGATCCCCGTTCCTTGGCCAAGTTACGCATAATCTCCACCACATCCCGTCCCGATTTCTTATCCAGCGCGGCGGTGGGTTCGTCGGCCAGAACCAACTTTGGATTGGAGACCAAGGCCCGGGCGATCGCCACCCGTTGCTTTTGTCCCCCGGATAATTCATCGGGATAGTAATTCATGCGATCCTGCAATCCCACAGCCTCCAACATGCCCTCCGCCATATCCCGCGCCTCGTTGGGCGTAATCTGGTCATGCAGTTCCAAGGACATCATGACATTCTGTTTGGCTGTCAGGGAATTGAGCAAATTATGGGCCTGGAAGATATACCCCACATTCCGCCGCAGTCCCACCAATTGCCCTTCCGCCGCGTTGCGTAACTCCTGCCCCAAGACTTTCATACTGCCTTCCTGGGTCGATCGTAGGGCCCCAATGAGCGTCAAAAGCGTCGTTTTCCCGGAACCCGATGGCCCGGTCATAATCACCACTTCCCCTGGATCAACCGTGGTCGTCACCTCAAAGAGAATCTGCTTGCGGAGGTTCCCTTTTCCAAAGTAATGATTCACCTTGTCGATCGCGATAATAGGCTCAGTCATGGAATTCGATCCGGTTGAGGAAACAGTAAGAAGACATTACAAGCCAATATCCAGAGGGGCTAAGGTCTAAATCAACTTGTAATTGCCACACATAACGATCCCCCTACATCCCCCTTGATAAGGGGGACTTTGCAAGGATTTAGCTGAATTCCCCCTTTATTAAGGAGGGCTAGGGATCGGATCTGTAGCATTGATCAATCAATTTGGTATGAGGTCTAAATCCAGAAGAACAAGGATATGTTCAATTTTAAGCAAGTTTCTCTAAAATCGCCCGGATCCCCCCATAGATAAACGCCAATTCCTCATCGGTGATGCAGTAGGGCGGTAGGAGATACAGCACATTCCCCAAGGGTCGCAGGAGGAGATTATGCTCGATCGCCAACTGCCGCACCTGCACCGAAACTGAGTTGAGATAGCCCTCGGGAACGGTGGTAATGTCCATCGCCGCGATCGTTCCTGTGACCCGCAACCGTTCTACCTGGGGATAGTCTTTCAGGGCTTGGAGGTGCTCTAAATGTTGGTTTTCTAAGGCGGCAAACCTGGGTTCGTACTGCGGCAACAGATCCAACCCCGCGATCGCAGCAGCACAGCCCAAGGGATTTCCAGCGTAGCTATGGCCATGGTACAGCGTCTTACTCAAATCCTCGCTGTAAAAGGCTTCGTAAATCGCCTCTGTGCAGACCGTGGCGGAAAACGGTAAAAATCCCCCTGTAATCCCCTTGGATAAACAAATCATATCGGGACAGATTCCCACCCGATCGCAGGCGAATGTTGTCCCCAACCGCCCAAAGCCTGTCATTACCTCATCAAAGATCAGCAGCACTCCCCATTCCTGCAAACATTGCTGGACCTGCTGCAAAAACTGGGGCCGCCCCATGCGCATTCCGTAGGCTCCCTGCACCAGCGGCTCGACAATCACCCCAGCATAGCGATCGGGGTTCTGCTGGAGTTTCTCTTGCAGAATCGCTAAGGCTGCGGCTTCCTTGGCTTCAACCTCCGGATCCCCCAAAAACGTATCGGGAAAGGGAATAAACTCCACCTCAAACAACATCGGCGCAAAGGCATCGGAATAGGTAGATCGGGCGCAAACCGACATCGCGCCAAAGGTATCACCGTGGTAAGCCCCTTCAAAGGCGATAAACGTGCGGCGTTGTTGCTTTTGATTCAGCCAGTACTGATAGGCCATTTTCAGCGCCACTTCCACCGCCGTGGAGCCATTATCGGAATAAAACACCCGCGTCAATGGTGGCGGCAATAGGGCAGTCAACCGCTCCGCCAAGGTTTCCGCTGGCTGATGGGTAAAACCCGAGAAAATTACTTGTTCCAGGGTACGGGCTTGGGTGTAGATCGCTTCCGCAATGTGGGGATGGGCGTGGCCGTACAGGTTAACCCACCAACTGGAAATACAATCTAAAATCCGTTGACCATTTTCTAGCTCTAGCCAAGCGCCTTGAGCTGCAATCACTTTAATCGGATCAGGAGCCGTTTTTGCTTGGGTGTAGGGATACCAAAGATTCGGGTGAGCCATGGGTTACCAAAAAGGATTAAGATTCGCTAGAAAATATCCGCTGGATCAGCATCCTGGACTTTGCGCACTGCAATTGTGCCGGAAATTAAGCACATGACTACCGCAAGGCAGAATACAAAAATACCGCGACTGGTCGTCATACCTACGGGAAGTGCCGTCGCATTTCTGGTCAACACATACATCCCGCTGCTGAGCACGTAACCAGGAATGAAACCCATGACGGCTAGAATCATTGCTTCTTGAAACACCACTTTCAGCAAATAGCGATTTTTATAACCCATTGCCTTCAGAGTTGCATATTCTGCTAGGTGATCAGTGACATCCGTGTAGAGGATCTGATACACAATTACGATGCCTACAATGAAGCCGATCGCGACTCCTAGGCCAAAAATAAATCCGATCGCGGTTCCTTCTTGCCAATACTTCAGTTCGACGTTAATAAATCCTTTTTTTGACAGAATCCGTACATCCCCAATGATGAAGTCTTCCCGCGCTTGCTCTGGGGTTAATTGAGGATTCACCCTGAGAGCCCCCGGCATCGTCGCTTTCAGCGTATCTAACGTTTTGAGAACATCCGTTCCCGGTTCTAATTGAATAATGCCAACGTTGATATCGCCTTTCTGTCGTTGATCAAAAATTCGACGGAAATTATCGTCACTGGTAATCACGTTACCATCGGCACCAAAGGACGCACCGAGTTCAACCAAGCCCGCAATCTTCACCTGCTTATTGGAAATCTCAGTACGAATCAGTTCACCTTTCGCTTGATATTCGGGAAATTTTTGGGCGATCGGGCCAAACTCTTCCCGTGACTTACTATCAAACAGGAACCGATCTTCTAAGCGAATTTCATTGCGCGCCTGTACCGTAAATCCTGGAATCTCAATGACATCATCACTAGGATTAACCCCAGTGACCATGAGCTGACGAGTTTGGGATTTCGGCAAGCCTTCCCAAAATGGATTCTTCCAAGTCCCAAAGCCAATATACATGGGACTCACATTTTTGATTCCAGGCACCCCATAGGTTTGATACAGTCGGCGTTCTGGAAAATTTTCCATTGCAATCAATGCAGTGGATTGGGAACTGATGATAAAAATGTCCCCTTTCAAATTTTTGTGAAAGGTAATAGCACTCTCAAACAATGCATCCTGGAAACCCAGTTGCAAAAACATCAAGATAACCGCAAAGCTAATACCCGCGATCGCAACCAGCAACCGGATTGTCTCACGCTTCAATTGAAGCCAAGCTAGGGGAATTGCAAATATCATTGTGAAACCATGGAAAATTTCAGCAAACAGCTAGGAGATTACTAGCAACCCGTAAACAGCTAGGGGTTAATTGCCACTTTCACTTGGAGATTAGTTAAACCCGCTACAGGTTTGCTGTCATCCAATCGAATTTTGACCTCCACAATACGGGCATCCTGTTTATCCGCCGGATCGGCGCTGGTCACATCATTGTTGCGGACCTGTCGGCCAATTTCCGTCACAGTGCCGGTAATCTCACCCTGGAAAGCATCGCTCTTAATTTTGGCTTTATTCCCTAAGGAAACTTTGCCAATGTAGTTTTCATCGACTTCCGCCACCACAAACATTTGATCCGTGCGTCCCACTTCCATGATGCCGTTGGTGCCCACCGTTTCTCCATCTTTTGCATGGATCACCAGCACCTGGCCATCAATCCGCGACTTGACTACTGCCGTTTCCAGTTCCACCTTGGCTTTTTCAAAATTGGTTCTTGCCACCAAAACTTGGGCTTCTGCTTGCTTGAGATCCGTTGGCCGAACCTCCGCCACACTGCTCAGCCGCTGATCTTCCTTGGCGATCGCGAGATTGGCACGAGCAATTGCCTGCTGCCGTTGCTGCACGGTTTGTTCCGCTTGGCCCACCGCCTTTTGCGCCTGGTCAAACTGTCGCTTCGTCGTGATGTAATTCAGTTCCCGACTTTTTAATTCCGCTTCGGAGATGGCTTCTTCCTTGCGCAGTTGACTGTAGCGTTGGTAGTCCCACTCTGCTTTTTTAAACTCAGCTTCCCATTTGTTCGCTTCAAAGATCGCCTTTTGCCGCTCGAGTTCTGCCGTGCTCAAATCTGCCCGCGATCGCTCCAAATCCGTCCCCGCCTGCAAGACTTCCGCCCGTTGCGCCCTGATATCCCCCTGTTTTGCCCCAGCCCGCACCTGATCCAGCCGAGTTTGTGCTTCAATCAACTGAGCTTCCGCTTGCCGAGCCGCCGCTACGAGAGAAGGATAGTTATCCATCACCGCCAAGGGCTGACCAGCCTTGACCTTATCCCCTTCCTTCACCAACAACTTCTCAATCCGTGAGCTAAAGCCCGTGGCAGGCGCAGCCACCTTATAAATTTCTCCGGCGGGCTCTAGACGCCCCAACGCGCCGATCGCATCCTTATTCTCTTCTGCCTTGGCTACATTGGTCGTTTCCGTAGGGGTGGGTTGACTGGGTCGCATCAACACCACCGAGGTACCAATCCCCGCGATCGCGACTGCGACCACCGAAACAATCAAAACGAGCCTTGCACCAGACGGGTTCATCAGTGGATTAGGATTCAAAGCTTAAACTCCTTAGAAAAACACAGCAGATGCATAGGCAGAGGAGAGAAGCAGTCAGTCAGACCTGATCCTAGCCTCAATGCAGGAAGAAATCCTGACCCTGGATGAGGCAACGAGCCGATTGATGAGCCGATAGATCAATAGACCAGGTGATCGGGTGGTTAAGCTTCAATCCTAAAGATAATAACGAATTATGAAGGGTTCTAGGCAGGCAATTAAACCCAGACCCTGGCCTGCGATCGCTCCCAAACTCCCTCCTGTTCTACGATCCATTCTAGATGGCTCATCACAGGTTGCTCAGGTGGCTAAAGTTTGCCCCCTTACAGCCGAATCTGGGATGTATCTGCTACCATGCAGACAGTTCACCTAAGTTGAACTGGATATGGCTACGTTCTGTAATATATCCTCACCTTGGTGAGACAATAGAGAGCGTGTGACTTGATCAGCGCCCAACCAGAACAAACCGAACATTCAATTTGGGCCCTGGTGTCCTAGTCCTACCGTCCTGACTGGAGAGAGAACAAACATGGCATTTGAACAACCCCCTCTGCCCTTTGCTGCCGATGCCCTCGAAGCATCTGGGATGAAGGCTGAAACCTTTGAGTATCACTATGGGAAACACCACAAAGCCTATGTGGACAATCTGAACAAGTTGATCGAAGGTAAGGCGGAATACGAAGGGAAATCCCTCGAAGATATCATTCGCTTAACGGCTGGTGATGCGGATAAAGCAGGCATCTTTAACAACGCAGCTCAAGTCTGGAACCACACCTTCTTCTGGAATAGCCTTAAAGCAGGTGGCGGTGGTGCACCCACCGGTGACCTGGCAGCAAAAATTGATGCAGCGTTTGGCAGCTACGATAACTTCAAAACCGAATTTGCCAATGCCGCAGCAACCCAATTCGGCAGTGGCTGGGCGTGGCTGGTGGAAGACGCAGGCACCCTCAAAATTACCAAAACAGCGAATGCAGATAATCCCCTCACCAAAGGTCAAAAGCCTCTGCTGACCTTGGATGTGTGGGAGCATGCTTATTACATTGACTTCCGGAATGCACGTCCTGGCTATATTGCGAATTTCTTGGACAAGCTGGTGAATTGGGATTTTGTGGCTGCGAACCTAGCAGCTTAGTTCAGTCCTAGGCGCTGTTTAGTCCTAGGCGCTGTTTAGTCCTAGGCGCTGTTCAAGCCTCAGGGCTCTGTTCAAGCCTCAGGGCTTCGTTCAGTCCAGGGGATACGCCTCCCATTTCCTTGCCCTCTACCATCTTCGAACTGGTAGATCGGAGCTCAATTAACCTTTCCTAGCAGTTGCGATCGCAGGAGCTTTCCAAACAGGAGCCTTCCAACGTCGATCGCAACTGTTTTGTATATCACTCACCTTTTGTTATCCAGTGCGCTATGAATAGTCATGACTTCGCGAAGTATCTAGAATCCACCAACGGAATCACTAAGCCTTGGTTATTGGTGCAATTGCGCCTCGCCAAACTTCAGGAACAACGGGCCGAAATGACACCGGAAGAGTATGAAGAGACCTTAGCCGACATTCACCAAGATTTGATGAATCTGGGAGAATGGTGGGTTGGACGGGAGCACGAAGTCTTTGGCCAAGGACTGTAGGTTTATGATGCGACGGCGGCGAAAAACACCCATTGAAATTGATCTCACGGATCCACAGTACTACTTCAATCGTGAGTTGAGTTGGATTGAGTTCAATAGTCGAGTACTCCATGAAGCGTTTGACCCGAGAACGCCTTTGATCGAGCGACTCAAGTTTCTCGCCATTTTTAGCTCCAACCTGGACGAATATTTCATGGTGCGCGTCGCGGCTCTCAAGCAGCAGGTAGAAGCGGAGGTGCGCAAACTGAGTGCCGACGGGAAAACCCCCCAGGAGCAATTGGCGATGATTCGGCAACGGCTCCACCCGTTAGTCACGAAGCAACATCGCCATTTTGAGCAAGCCCTGCGGCCCCAACTGGCAGGCCATGGCATTTTCCTGTTGGATTACATGGATCTGAACCAGGAACAGCGGGCCTACCTCAAAAACTATTTTGAAGAACAGGTCTTTCCCGTTCTGACGCCCCTAGCGATCGACCCGAGCCATCCCTTTCCCTATATTTCCAACCTCAGTTTGAATCTGGCTGTGGTGATTAAGGATAGCGAAACCGGAGAAGAACTCTACGCTCGGGTGAAAGCACCGAAGGTGTTACCCCGCTTCATTCAACTGCCGATCGAGACAAACGTTCCCACGGGCACCAAATCCAAGCCAACACTCTGGGCCGGGGTTCCCCTAGAACAGGTGATTGCCCACAATTTGGAAAGTCTCTTTCCGGGCATGCAAATCCAGGAATACTATCCCTTCCGCGTCACCCGCAACGCCGATTTGGAAGTGGAGGAAGACGAAGCCGATGACCTGATGCTGGCGATCGAACAGGAATTGCGCAAGCGACGGGTAGGCGGTTCAGTGGTGCGGCTGGAAACCCCATCCGCCATGCCCACCGCCCTGCGATCGCTGCTCATGGAAGAAATGGATGTCGTACCGGAGGATGTCTATGAAATCGATGGGTTGTTGAGTCTGCGGGATTTGATGAATTTTCTGGCGCTGCCCGTCCCAGATTTAAAAGACGCTGCCTGGAAATCTGTTGTTCATCCTCGGTTGCGCCGCGTAGTGGACAGCGATGTCACCGATCCGCCGAGTAGCAAAGAGGAAGACTTTTTCGCAGTCGTCCGCAAACAGGATTTACTCGTCCACCATCCCTATCATTCCTTTACCTCCAGTGTGCAGCGCTTTATTGAAGAAGCTGCCCACGATCCGGATGTCTTAGCGATTAAGATGACGCTCTACCGAACTTCGGGGGATTCGCCCATCATCCAAGCGTTGATTACAGCAGCGGAAAATGGCAAACAGGTGGCCGTGCTGGTGGAACTAAAAGCGCGCTTTGACGAAGAGAACAACATCCTCTGGGCCAAGAAGCTGGAAAGTTCTGGAGTCCACGTTGTCTACGGCCTAGTTGGCCTGAAAACCCATACCAAATTAGTGCTCGTTGTCCGGCGGGAAGCTGGCAGAATTCGTCGTTATGCCCATGTTGGTACGGGGAATTACAATCCCAAGACGGCTAGCTTATACACGGATTTAGGCTTGTTCAGTTGCCGCGAAGACATCGGAGCCGATTTGACGGATTTGTTCAATTACCTAACTGGTTATTCTCGCCAAAGGGATTACCGCAAGCTCGTGGTCGCTCCGGTGAATTTGCGCGATCGCATTTTGACCCTGATTCAGCGAGAAATTGACCATCAACGGGCGGGCAATCAGGGGCGCATCGTCGCCAAAATGAATGCCCTCGTTGATCCCCAAATCATTCGGGCACTGTACGAAGCCTCCCAGGCAGGCGTTAGCATTGATTTGATTATTCGCGGCATTTGCTGCTTGAAACCAGGACTGGCGGGGGTCAGCGAAAACATAAGGGTCATCAGCATCATTGGGCGGTTCCTAGAGCATTCCCGGATTTTCTATTTTCGTAACAACGGCGAAGAAGAAATTTTAATCGGCAGCGCGGATTGGATGCCTCGCAACCTCGATCGGCGGGTGGAGGCGGTCGTTCCTGTGGAAGATCCGGAGTTAATCCTGGATTTGCAGGAAATGCTGGGGGTGATGCTGGCGGACAATCGGCAAGCTTGGGAGTTACAAGCGGATGGTCGCTATGTCCAGCGGCGGCCTAGTCATGGCAGCCATGAGCAACCCTCCCAAAAGTTATTCTGCGAAATGGCACAACAGGCAAATTCCTAGTCGATCGAAACACGTTGGACATGGGCAACTAAGTCAGGGCAACTAAGTCAGGGCAACTAGGTCAGGGCAACTGCCGCTTAATCCTTGCCCAGTCTGGCTTGTAGTCGATTCTGCGCCCCCTGGAACAGCCCTGGTGGCAGGCAGTGAACTTGAAGTTTTCTGAATTCTGGTGTTGACAAATCCAGAAAAACGCTATATCTAGTGTCGTAGTTCCTTTGTGGTGCGGCTACGGGTTTCTAAGCACACAGATCGTTGCTGGAGGAGCAGAATGATCCATCATTTGCTGCTCGGCGGCACTGGCTAGAAGACGCCACTTTACAGATCCACTTTGCAGACAAGGGGTCACGTCCAAACGTTGGCATCCCTTGGCATACCCCTGCCAGACATCCTGGTTCAGAGCTGGTTTCTTCCGTGATGCTCAATAGCGAATACTAGACTCCCGAAAAGATCAACTGTAAGAAGAGTGAAATTTTTCCAACATTGGTGTCATTTTTTTCACAACTTGCGCTAAAGTTGGAGGCAAAATTTTCTAAAAACGCTGAAACCATTGTGTAACTTGAGTTATGGCATCTAAGTATTCCAAAAAGAAAGATCCAGTGCCCGATGTGATCCCTCAGGACTTTCCCATCGACGAAAACGAAATTGAAGTTCTGAGCGACGAAGAGCTGACCCCAGAAGCGATCGCCAAGGCACTCCCCAAAAACTCAAGTGACTATTTGGGGTTGTCTGATGACTCCGTGGGCATGTTTTTGCGGGAAATGGCCCGCTACCCCCTGCTGAATCAGGCGGAAGAAATTGAACTGGCTCGGGAGATTGCCAAGGGCGGTATCGCAGGGGAACGGGCCAAGCGGAAGTTGGTACGAGCCAATCTCCGGTTAGTCGTCTCGATCGCGAAGAAGTATCTCAATCGGGGCGTGCCCTTCCTGGATTTGATTCAAGAAGGCTCCATGGGGTTGATGCGCGCCGCAGAAAAGTTCGACTACGAACGCGGCTATAAGTTTTCAACCTATGCCTACTGGTGGATCCGGCAGGGGATTACACGGGCGATCGCGTCCCAGTCCCGTACGGTGCGCCTGCCTGTCCACATGGTCGAGAAGCTCAACCAGGTGCGCAAGGTACGCCAAACCCTCTCCCAGGAGCTGGGTCGTCGTCCCACGAAGCAAGAACTGGCTGGGGCCTTGGATATGGAAGAGGATAAGCTGGATCAGGTGCTGGATGTCAGCCAACGCACCCTGTCCCTCCATGCATGGGTGGGCAAGGACGAAGACACTGAGCTGATGCAGTTGATCGAAGATGCGGACAACATCGCCCCCAATGAAAACCTCGATCGCAAGCTTCTCAGCGATCGCTTGAATTCCGTCTTGGAACATCTGAGCGATCGGGAGCGGGAAATCATTCGTCTCCGCTATGGCTTGGAAGATGGGCAACACTATACCCTGACCGAAATTGGCAAAATCTATGACCTCTCCCGGGAGCGGGTGCGCCAAATCCAGGCCAAGGCCATGCGCAAGTTACGGCACCCTCGGCGTCAAGCCCTGCTCAAGGATTGGGTATAGGCGGGTTCTTAATTTAGGGGAAATTCGTTCATCTTCTCCTGCTTCCAGCATCTACCAACCCCAACATTCCACCATCTAACCTTCCATCAACAATCTGTCGTTACACAATCTGTCGTTACACAATCTGTCGTTACACAATCCCTCATTACATCCCCCCTGAAAACCCACCCTTAAAACATGTAACTCAGCGTTTTTGCCATCTCTGTGATCATACAGAGGTGGTTTTTCGCAATTTCAGGGAATCTGCTGAAACCTGGCAGACTGAAGGACAGCCCCCCATCCAAATGGGAGCCAGACTTCCGTAAATCTGCGCTAGCTCTCTCCTGGGATTCCTGCCACTATGGCACCAACCCATAACCCCAACCGTGTAATCCCCCGATCGAGAAAAGCGAAATCTTAAAGACTGCTTAAGTCTCTGGGTAGACGACCAATTTCAGATCTGCGGCCTACACTCGACGTAGGTGTTCCATTGAATCGACTAGGTTGAAATGCGTGTTGAAATGCGTTCTTGTGAGCGATCAGTGTTGCGAATTCTTATTGCAGACGACCATGAACTGACTCGGTTCACCCTCAAGCTTGCGCTTAAGGGCCAACCGGGGATAGAGCTTGTTGATGTGGCTGAAAATGGGGTTCAGGCGGTCGAGATGGTCAAACGGTACCATCCCGATGTTGTGATTTTGGATATGCAAATGCCGGTTCTAGACGGCCCAGGGGCAGCGGCACAAATCAAAACGATCGCCCCTTCCGTTCAAATCATGGCTTATTCTTCCCTGGAGGAACCCCGCATTGAGCGATTGCTCCAGGAAGGCACGATCGACATCTTCTGTCGCAAAGACACTGCGATGACAGAAATTCTGTCCAAGGCCAAACTCTTGAGCCAGCCTCTGGTAGAGTATCCTGTTTTTTAAGCTTTAATCGATAGAAAAGTCTGTAAAGGTTGGAGCAGTGCAGTCAGATAGGCCCAGTTAGGACAGTTCTGACTGCACTGCTCTTAAAGTCTCAGTTTTTGGAATTCCAGGTTGAATCGATTAGTTGACGGGTTCGATCGTCAACTTATACGGGTTTTGTCCCTGTGTTCTCGCCCCAATAAAGACTCGGTAGATATCCTTAGCCCAGCGACCAGGAATCTCTGCCTTGCCATTAGAGGTACTATCTGCTTGCACACAGAACTTTTTGCCTTTGCTGTTGATGACCAGCAAGGTGGTGTTCGGATTGCCTTGCACGATAAAGCGGCGATCTAGGTCTTCTGTCAACGTCACCTCATAATTAGGCTGGGCAGGAATAAACCCAGCACAACTAGAGTCTTTCTGAGCACTGGCAGAAGTCCCAGTTCGAGTTTCTACTGAACTATTTGATGTAATCCGAATCGCTTGATCTTGATTCTGAGCTAGCCCTGGGCCAGCCAGACCAACGAGAGACGTGAGCGCTAATGTCCAAACTAGAGTCTTGTTCACCAAAACCACCCCCGGGGCAGTCTTTACTAAGTGGAAGCGTGTAAGCGGAATACGGCTTGAGACTGCGCGAATCTTGACTCTACCAATCCAGAATCTGGAGATCTGCGAATGTGTGAATCTTGAATGTGCAAATCTTGTGGGCTGATGATTTTAGTATCAAAGAATTAATTCGAAAATTCAGCCCCTGATGTTCCTGTTCCTGAACTGTCACGCAGATCCATAGGGGATAACCAGGGGCTGCCATAGATTTTTCTGCGGAGCCTAGATTTTCTGCCTAGCCCAGCGCCGCGATCGCGGTATTTAACGTTGCACTCGGTCGCATGGCTTGGCTTGCTTTTGTCGGATCCGGATGGTAATAGCCCCCAATCTCCACCGACTGCCCCTGAGCGCCATTCAACTCTGCCAAAATCTGAGCTTCCTGTTCACTCAACTGCTGGGCCAAGGGCGCAAACTGCGCAGCCAAGGTTGGATTTTGAGCCTGCGCCGCCAACGCCTGGGCCCAATACATCGCTAGATAAAAATGACTGCCTCGATTATCCAACTCCTGGACTTTTGCCGAGGGGGATTTGGCTTGATCCAAATACTGACCATTGGCCCGATCGAGGGTCTCCGCCAAAATTAACGCATCAGCATTGTTCGTCTTTTGCCCCAAATCTTCCAGGGATACCGCCAAGGCCAGGAACTCCCCAAGGGAATCCCAGCGTAAATGCCCTTCACTGAGGAACTGTTGCACATGCTTCGGAGCCGAGCCGCCTGCCCCCGTTTCAAACAACCCACCGCCCGCCAACAGCGGCACGATCGACAGCATTTTGGCGCTGGTTCCTAATTCCAAAATGGGGAATAAATCCGTCAGATAATCCCGCAACACATTGCCCGTCACAGAAATCACGTCTTTCCCCGCCTTGATCTGCTCACAGGTAAACGTCATCGCGTCCACGGGAGACAGAATGCGAATGTCTAACCCAGCGGTGTCATGGTTAGGCAAATAGGTGTTGACCTTGGCGATCAAGTTGGCATCATGGGCTCGATCGGCGTCCAACCAAAATACCGCCGGATTCCCCGTTAAGCGTGCCCGATTCACCGCCAGTTTGACCCAATCCTGGATCGGCAGATCCTTTGTTTGGCACATCCGCCAAATATCGCCCTGTTCCACCGCGTGTTCCAGCAGGGTTTGCCCTTGGTCATCCACCACTCGCACGGTGCCGTTGGTGGGAATTTCGAAGGTCTTGTCGTGGGAGCCGTATTCCTCAGCCTTCTGCGCCATCAGCCCCACGTTGGAGACATTGCCCATCGTTGTGACATCAAATGCCCCATGGGTTTGGCAAAACTCAATGCAAGCCTGGTACATCGTGGCATAGCAGCGATCGGGAATCATCGCCTTAGTGTCGTGGGCTTGCCCATCCGCGCCCCACATCTTACCGGAGTTACGAATGGCGGCGGCCATGGAGGCGTCAATAATCACATCGCTGGGCACGTGCAGGTTAGTAATGCCCTGATCGGAATTGACCATCGCCAACCGAGGTCGAGTGGCATAGACCGCGTTAATATCTGCCACGATCGCCGCCCGTTCCGCTTCGGGTAAGGCTTGAATCTTGGCGTACACATCCCCAAGGCCATTGTTGGGATTCACGCCCAATTGGGCAAAGGTCTTCCCGTGCTTGGCAAACACATCCTGGTAATACACCGTTACCGCATGGCCAAACAGGATGGGATCAGACACCTTCATCATCGTGGCCTTGACATGCAAGGACAGCAGAATGTCGTCAGCTTTGGCAGCCTTGATTTCCTGTTCATAGAACGATCGCAGCGCCTTGACGCTCATGACGGCCCCATCGATGACCTCGCCCGCTAGCACTGCCGTCTTTTCCTTCAGCACCGTGACTGCACCATCCGCCGCCACCAATTCAATCCGGACATTACCCGCCTGTTCCACAACGACCGACTGCTCGCTGCCGTAGAAATCACCGCTCTGCATATGGGCCACATGGGATCGCGAATCCGCCGCCCAAGCCCCGACCTTGTGGGGATGCTTTTGGGCATACTGCTTCACCGCTGCTGCCACCCGCCGATCGGAGTTGCCTTCCCGCAGGACGGGATTCACCGCACTACCCAGCACCTTGGCGTAGCGGGCTTTAATCGCTTTCTCTGCCTCATCCTTCGGTTCCGCTGGATAGTCGGGAATGTTGTAACCCTGGGATTGCAATTCCGCGATCGCCGCTAGGAGTTGCGGGACTGAAGCGCTGATGTTCGGCAGTTTGATGATATTGGCTTCTGGTGTTTTCGCCAGTTCCCCCAACAGGGTTAACGCATCCGGCTGCCGCTGATCCTCCCGCAGGTTTTCCGGAAAGTTGGCCAGGATGCGACCTGCCAGGGAAATATCGCTGGTTTCGATCGTCACCTTGACCGCCTTTGTGAATGCCTGGACGATCGGCAAGAAGGAATAGGTCGCCAATGCTGGAGCTTCATCGGTAAAGGTATAAACAATCTTGGCGGGGGCAGTCATGGCGCTTCCTACGATGATGGATTTCTTGGATGGATTTCTTGGGTATTGTCCTGCGGTTACTGACACAACGGGGTATGTTTTGGCACAAGAAGATGGCACCCAACGGGAATCAGCACAATGGGGCGTCAATCTCAGCGATCGACGTTCTACCGCAAACATTAACCCTCTATTTTTACATACCCTTGTTTTGCGTTTACGATGACTCAATGCCTAGAGGGGCAGCCTTACCTTAAACCGCAAGTCCATACCCTAGTCCACAGCCTCCATGGGTACTTTCTTCCGACCCATCCGTAACAATCCATAGCCTCCAGCCACCAACGTTGCGGTCGTAATCCCGACCCCGATCTTGAAACTCAAAGGGTGAAATTCAAACCGGACAACATGTTCGCCTGCAGGGACTTTGACCCCTCGCTGAATATAGTTGGTTGGAAAAATACGAGTCGGCTTGCCATCGATCGTGGCTTGCCAGCCCGGATAATACGCATCACTCAAGACCAGAAATGCCTCTGATGGGGCCTTAGTTTGCACTTCAATCATGGCTTCAGCCCGTTGAACCACCCTTACTTGACCTGCCGTTCCGAGGTCTGAACCTTGAAAGACAGCTGCTGCATTCTCCACTAAGGCAACTTTCTCTGGCTCATAAACTCCCCCCTCAGGCAGGCGGGAAGTCTGAATCGCAGTCACAATCTCCGGGGGCTCTAGCCGGACTGTCTTGGATACAAGCCATGCCCGGGGTAAGACTTGTTGATTTTCGTAGATCGTTCCCGCGTCGCTCTGTTCAACTTGCTTCCACTTCGGCGACACCCCTACCGACGTTAAGGGAAAAGAGGTGTTGCGCTGTCGATTCATCAGACTCATGCGCTGGAGAAGGAGCACCCCTGGAAGTTTACTATCACTCCATTTCAGTTCAATCTGTTTGACTTGTCGTGGCTGACTCAGAACAAGGCTACTCACATACTCATGGGCCTGACATGCCCCCGGTTTAGCTGCGGGAAGATCGCGAAAGACGGTCGCTCGCTGGTGCCGCACCAAAGGCTTGACCTCCGGGCAATCATAGGAATTTTCCGCCGTATCCCGCCCCGCCCGTAATGCATGGGTTTCTACCCGACCCTGGGTATCCGTGACTTGAACCTGCACAACGGCTGCATTCTGTGGAACCGTCACCGAACATCCCAACATCGTCACAAGACTTATCTCGCTCACCTCAATCGGTTTTGTGGATAGATAGACGTTCATGGAAGGACTCAGCAATGATGGACCACAGGCCGTAGATCCTAAGGCAATCCCCAGATCTTGGCCCGCCCATACAAATCCTGGCTGCTCAGACATGCCCGAAGACTGATCAAGAAAATACCGCACTCCCATGAAATCCAGACGCCGATCATTCACATTCACCGGAACACTGGACAGCACACCGTTAGTACTCATCCGCATCACTTCACTAAAGCGAGACAGGATCAGCGGAGAATATCCACTGATATTCGGCAGATCCCACAGACGAGTCAGATTTGGGAAAACGTCAGACTCGAAATCTTGGAGCGAAGCGATAGACTCGACGGTTCCTAGAAACCGCTGATGATTCGCCTCCAACAACGATCGATATTTCTGTACGATCGGCTTTGCTTCTAGCGCAGTTGCGAGGGGAGAGTTAATTTGCCACTCCCAAAACCAGCCGAATGTGGAAAGATCAGCAATCAAAATCGGGATGAGGATGAACCCAACCCAGCGACGATCGCGCCAGCGCAGCAATAGTCCAAAACCCACCAGACTTGCCACGCACATCACTATTGGCACTCCGACCGCTGGATTTGACCAAGGCCAAAAGTTGAGGGACACAGTCACTCCCGCCTGAATCGCTTTCTCTTGCAACGCGGGGTACAAAATCCCCATACTGACTAGGCTCAGGAGCAACACCGCGATCGTAACCGCAATTGTTCTAACAATAACCCTCCGAGACACAAGTCGATGCTGGATAGCCGCCACTCCAAAGCCTGCCAAAACACTAACCGCAAGGGTTGCTTCAATGACATGACGCCCCTGGGCACGAAATTTGTTGTAAACCGGAACGTTATAGAAAAGATGACCTAAAAATGTATCTCCCCCAAAGGTGAGGAGGAACGCAATCCCCCCAACCCATAGCCAAAAACGAACGATAGAACGCTTGGGATGGGCGATCGCTCCCACCATGGCTAGCATCAAGGGTAGCCAGCCTAAATATCCAGCCACTTCTGTGAGACTGGTCTTGCCCCAATACGGAAAATTAAAGGGAGGAAGAAGCCCACCAAAGAAGTAGGGAAACAGAGTCTGTAACGTCTGCCACCTTGGCAAAGAATAGCTCGCAAATTCTCCAAAGGTCATCGCAGAACGGGGACTCAAGCGGCTAAATTCAGCCGTCGGAATGATCTGGATGGCACACAAAGCTAATCCAACCGCCAATACCCCGATCGCATAGGCATAATATTTTTTCCGGCCCAAAGGAACACGCCATCCTAAAAATAGCGCGTAAAAGAAGCCCATCCCCAAACTATAAACCGCTATCTGAGGATGTCCGCCTAGGAAACAGCAGCTAACCGCCAGCACGCCTAGCCCAAACCAAAGCCGCGAAAACCCGTAACGCAGCCGCTCCATCGCACACAACAACAACGGCATCCAAGCCGCTGCATGAATAATTGTGGCATGACCGAGATGGGCCATCATGAAACCACACATGCTGTATACAATCCCGCTGACACTGGCTGCCAGACGCGACCCCGTTAGCATGTACCCGTAACAGTAGGCAAAACTGCCAGCTAGGACATATGCCGAAACGACAAAGGCATTCCAGGAATTCGGAATCCAATGAAATAGCAGTGCCAGGGGATACCAAGTCATATTCTGCGGATCGCCCACTACGGGATATCCCCCAAAAATCAGGTCAGTCCACAGCGTTTTTGCCGAATACAGAGCAGGGAGATAGTAGATAATGCCATCTCCGGGAGCCAATAGCCGCCCTGAGAACAACACCGGAGCAAAGAAAAGCGTAAACAGCAATGAGAAACTCAGAAACACCACTACACTGTGAATCAGAGGATTTTCCCAATTAAATTTTCGAGGAGCCTGAGCATACTCATTCGCCATCTGCATAGCTTTTTCTCAGCAACAATTCAATCTCAGTAACAATCTAATCTCAGCAACACTCCAAACCGTATCCTGAGACAGCCCCGATCAACGATCGATTACCTCAGCAGTCCCGATCGAATCAACCTTCCCAACGAAGCACAGCCAGCTCGTCTTACAATGCTCGACTCCGCTAACCTTAACAGTTCCACCATCATCCAAAGGATGATCCTGCGATCGCAGTTAACCCTGCTTATGCTCCTAGGATCTCATCACTATAGAACTTAGGGCGATCTGCACAGTTGATTTAGTAACGTTTGCGAGCAATGACATACATGATGTCGTAAAGATTGAGGTAAAAATCCAGTTCCGTTAGCCGGAGTTTTTTCAAAAAGTGATACAGCTTAGGTTGCTTCCAGCGAAGTACAAGAATGTTATAAGCAACATTATCGAGACTCCGATAAAAACCACAATGGCGGCTGTAAACCACATCAAAGCCGTAATTATTCAGCATGTGAGCTAGGCTTTTCTGGGAGAAGTAATGAATGTGGGTAGGCGGATGGATCAAGCGCCAATTTTCTTTCCGCATCCGGGCGTTGAAACTGTCGATATCCCCTGTCGTAATCGCAATCAGTGAGCCCTTTTCCATATGCCGACTCAACTTTTCGACGTAGAGATGGGGATTGGGTAAGTGCTCGATCGTGTCCCACATACAGGCGACATCAAAGGTACGATCGCCCAGATCATGACTCAAAAAATCGGCTTGCACCACATCTAGGTTCAGTTCATTCAGGGCATAGCGAATTCCATCTTCGGTAATGTCAATGCCCTGGGCTTTCTCAAACAATGCCTGGGCTTTCTCCAAAAAGAACCCGTAGGCACAGCCAATTTCAAACAGCGTCCGGTGTCGTTCCGGTCGCAAAAATTGCTTTAGGGTTTTGAGGCGCAGGGCAAAATTTTTCTGAGCAATCCGCTTATCTGCCACGTAATCGCTGTATTCTTCCCCAAAAAAGTAGTCTTTCTGGTAAAGCTTGAACAGTTCTTCGCTGGAAATCGACAAATCCGCCGCCACATGACCACAGCTCAGACATCGATCGATCCCGCGATACAGCGGAGTTTTCTCATCGTGGTTACAAACAATACAGTTACTCATGGTTAAAATTAATCTTCTCCGACACAAGGTAGTGAGGTCTACCCTTGACTTCGTCAAAGATAGCGCCAATGTATTCGCCAATAAACCCTAGACAAATCAGCTGAATCCCAGTAGATAGGGCAATCATAATCACCAGGGTTGTCCATCCCGAGGGCAACGAAGCATAAAAAAAGTATTGAACAAACGCAATGACCGCGTAGATCAAACTAAAAAATGCAAATATCGTACCTGCCAAAATTGAAAGCTGCAATGGGCGTTTGCTAAAAGCAACAATTCCGTGCAAACCAAAGCGTACCATTCTCCGCAGAGAATATTTGGTGGTGCCTGCAAAGCGATCGCGAGCCCGAAATCGTACGCCCACACTATTGAACCCAACCCAGCTAAACAGCCCTCGCATAAACTGGTTGCGTTCTCGAATTTGCGTCTGAAAGGTTTCAATTACCGATCGAGACACCAGCCGGAAATCTGCCGCACTTTCTGAAATGGGAATCTCAGAAATCCAATTAATAAACCGATAAAATAATCGCGAGGTCCAGCGCTTAAAGAGACTACTTTGCCTTGCATCTTCCCGCAAAGTGTAAACAATTTCGTAGCCCTGTTCATATTTTTCTAGCATTGCTGGAATGAGTTCCGGCGGGTGTTGCAAATCCCCATCCATCATCACCACCACATCCGCATCACAGTGGTCAATCCCAGCCAGCAAAGACATTTGATGACCAAACCGATTGGATAATGCCAAAACCTGGACAGTGGGATCTTTTTGGGCAATTCGCCTCAGAATGGGGAGGGTTTGATCCGTACAGCGATCGACCACAAAGAGTATCGTTGAGTGATACCCTACCAGCCGAGACAGCACCGCCGAAAGCTCTGTGTAAAAAGCCTCAATGACACTTTCTTCGTTATAAATGGGGCTAATTACCGTTAGAGTTTTCATAGCGCAAAGCAGGGGTTGACCGTTAGGTAGTCTAATACTCGCTGAAGCGTCCCGTCTAGATCCAAGTGGGGCACGCCATGGATAAACCGTTCTAGCTTTTGCGTACAGCCATAATGCACGGGAATATCTAGGGTTTTAAAGCGATCGGGATCGACCTTGACCTCCACCGCCACCCCAGATAGCTGAATCAACCGCTGCAACAAGTCCGCCATCACCACGCCCTGCCCAGAACAAATATTAATCACCTCTCCATAGGCTTGGGGATTTTGCAGCAACTGCCAGTAGATCCGAACCGTGGATTCAACATCAATAAAATCGCGAGAACTGCCCAGATTCCCCACCTCAATTACCGGGGGTTGTTGCCCCAGACCAATTTTCACAACTTGGGTCGCAAAGCTCTGCACCGATAAATGGCGGGGCATCCCAGGGCCAATGATGTTAAAGGGGCGCACCATCACCAGGGGTCTACCCATTCTCGCAGCAGCCATTCCCAAGTGGGTCTGGGCAAGTTTGCTGATGCCATAGTGGTGGTAGGGAGACACCGGAGTGTTTTCATGGATCGGCACCTGTTCAGGCGTAATCACCCCGTATTCCGCCGAGGTTCCCACCAGTAGGGTGGGACAGTTTGCTGCTAGCCCACTCAGGTCTAGGGCATGGAGCAAGGCCGCCGCGTAGGAGACATTCACCCGATAGAACGTGACGGGATCCGCCGCACTGGCGACCCCTGCCAAGTGAAAGCAGTAGTCCGGCTGTACCCGATCGAAAATGCTGGCGAGTTCCTGGGAATGGGTGATGTCAGCGATCGTAAAATGCTGCTGGACAGTCTCGTCGGATGGCTCCGGTGGATGCATCCCCATCGTGTAGACAGTGACGCCCTGAGACTTCAGGTAGGTGGCTAAATGCTTGCCACAGAAACCACCGGCCCCCGTCATCAATACCTTTGTTGTGGCTGGAGTCATAGCTGGAGCCGTCATAGGCCGGATGGAATAAACTCTTCGGGATTTTCGACAAATCGGCTCACTGCTACTTGATAGTCATCGACTCGGCCAATATCCAGCCAATAGCAAGGTTCGCGATAGCAATAAACGGGATGCTGATTCTGAGACAATTGCATCATCAGTTCGGGAATATCCAAATATTCACCGGGCTTGAGATAGGGGAGGATTTTTTGTTTATTTAAAACATTGACCCCCATACTGACATCAAAGTGATAGACTGGCTTTTCTCGATAACAGAGGAGTTGGGATTGCTCGTTAGTCTCAATCACCCCAAAATCAATTTTGACTTCCCGTTGGTAGAGCCCGATCGTGGCAGCAGCCTGGTTTGCTTTGTGATATTGAATCAGGTTGCTAAATCTCATGGTCGTCAGCAGGTCGCCATTCAGGATTAAAAAGTCCTGCTCCAACCGATCGAGCACTAAGGAAATCGGCCCTGCTGTTCCTAAGGGCTTCTCTTCTAGGGAATAGCTAATTTTGAGGCCCAACCGTTCACCATTTTGAAAGAATGCCTCAATCAAGTGACTGAGATAGCCAACTGCCAAAATCACCTCAGTAATGCCTGCTGCTTTCAATTGGCGCAGCAAAATTTCTAAGATTGGGTAATCTCCCACTGGCATCAAGGGCTTAGGCAGCACCGTGGTATAGGGATAGAGCCGAGTACCTTTCCCCCCGGCCAACACTAACGCCTGCATCCTGCACCTCACACGCTATATTGATCGGTTTTGAAGAAGTTTAAATTGGCTTGCACAAAGTCGATCGTCGCTTGCAGACCTTGTTCTAAAGAATATTGTGGTTGCCAGTTCGCAATCTCCGCAGCTTTGGAATTATTACAGATCAAGGTAAAAACTTCACTATTGCTGGGGCGAACCCGCGCTTGATCGGCTTCAATCGGTTTATCAACCCCCATCAAGGACAAAATCGTGTGAGCCAGTTCTCCGATCGTGATGCCTTTGCCGTAGCCCACATTTGTCACTTGACCAATACAGCTTTCCGACTCCGCCACTTTGATAAAGCCGGACACGGTGTCTTTGACAAAGTTTAAGTCGCGCACCGGATCAAGGGAACCAAGTCGAATACTAGGCTGGGTAAAGGCTTGACTGATAATCGTCGGAATCACAGCCCGAGCCGATTGACGGGGCCCGTAGGTATTGAACGGACGAATGGTCGAGACCGGCAGACCGAAGGCTAAATAATAACTTTCTGCCATTTTATCCGCTGCAATTTTGGAGGCGGAGTAGGGCGATTGGCCTTGGAGGGGATGCTGTTCATCGATCGGGGTATAGATCGCCGTCCCGTAGGTTTCGGACGTTGAGGTATGGACAATCCGCTCCAAGTCAAAATGGCGCGCTGCTTCCACCACATTCAGCGTTCCTTCAATGTTGGTCTTTAGATAGCTGCGGGGCGCAACATAGGAATAGGGAATCCCAATCAAAGCGGCCAAGTGAAAGACGATCGCTTTCCCTTTGACCTGGCGCATGACAAAATCACTGTCTTCGATATTCCCAGATACCACTTGGAGCGATTTTTTATAGTCCTGTGGCAAAAACTCCAGATTTCCCCAGTCACTTCGAGAGCTATAGTGAATCATGGCGGTGACTTCAGCCCCTGCTTCAACCAACGCTTCACACAGATGACTGCCAATAAAACCGCCTGCCCCTGTAACTAAAACCTGTTTTCCAGTCCAGCTAAAGTTTTCCATAGTCTCGCAAACGCCGTAAATATCTTGCTTAGGACGATCGACATAATTCGATCGCGCCTTAGAACATTAACTAGAACTTGTATCAGCCTGTTCCCTGACTCAATGTAATCTGAATTGGGTTCCCTTGCTGAGCAAATTCTGATCGTTATCCCTCGCACCCCCAAGACAAATCAACGGTATTCAGCCCCTGTGCTCCAATCCCGACAGGTTGTTTCCAGCCAGTCTTCAGCCGAGGAAACAACGCTTGGAGCAATTTTACGCCTAGAGCAATTTTATGCCTGGAGCAATTTTACGCCTGGAGCAATTTAAGGTCGTACTCCACCATTAATTCAACCAATTGCTTGAAGGAATACTGAGGTTGCCACTGCAAATCGTGGCGGATTTTTTCGATCGAGCCGACCAGTTGAACTGCCTCATCGGGACGATAAAATGTCGGATCCACAGATACAAAGTCCTGCCAGGTCAACCCAACAAAACCAAAAGCACACTCAACTAATTCGCGCACAGAATGGACTTCGCCACTGGCAATAATGTAATCATCCGGCACATCTTGTTGTAGCATCAGCCACATGGCATACACCGCATCTTTGGCATAGCACCAATCCCGCTTGGCATCTAAATTCCCCAGTTTTAACTCCTGGAGCAATCCCAGCTTGGCCATCGCCGCCCCGCGAGTAATCTTGCGAAACACAAATTCCGCCCCCCGACGCGGGGATTCATGGGTGTAGGTGATGCCGCAGCAGGCGTAGAGATTGTATTGTTGGCGGTAATTAATCGTCATCCAGTGGGCGTAAGCTTTAGCCACACCGTAGGGGTTACGGGGACGAAAGGCCGTGCGCTCCGTTTGGGGGGACTCATCCGGTTGCCCAAAGACTTCACTACTGGAGGCTTGATAAAATCGAGCATCGGGTTTGCAGCGACGAATCGACTCCAATAACCGCGACACCCCTAACGCCGTATATTCTGCTGTCAGTGCTGGCTGTGTCCATGACAACGGGACGTAGCTTTGGGAAGCTAAATTATAAATTTCGTCGGGTTGAGCTTCTGTAATGACATCCATTAAGGAGCATTGATCAAGCAAGTCTCCGGACATGATTTTGACCCGATCGGCCAAGTGAGAAATCCGATCAAGATTTCCAGAACTAGATCGCCGCACGAGACCATACACCTCATAGTCTTTTTCCAGCAACAGCTCCGCCAAGTAAGAACCATCCTGTCCCGTCAGTCCTGTGATGAGTGCCTTTTTGGTCATGGGTATTTCCTATGGAGATGGCCACCGCAAAGTCTAGCAAAGTAGCGACCCATGTAGCACAAGCCGCCATCTCCACCAGCGCTCACAATCACAGTTCTGCCCTCCCCCTAAAGATCATCCCGACCCAGCCCTGCACCCGGAGGATGGAATATCTCACTGGATCCCGATTCCCTTGAGAAGCTGTTGGGTACTTTGACACCAATCCAACCATTCTAAGGAACCGGATTGAGGGACTTCTCCACGATCGTAGAGTTGCAACCAGGTTTCTAGGGACAACGCCCACGCCTCCGGAGTCGTCCCCGCCAAGTAAAACGCATGATCACCCACCACCTCACGAAACACTGGAATATCCCGTGCAACGATCGGCAACCCTCGTTGAGCGGCCTCAATCAGGGGCAATCCAAATCCTTCTGCTTCAGAGGCTGCAATGAGGGCCGTACTGGCCCCATAGACTTGCTCAAGGTATTCATCACTAATGCCCTGGAGCCAGAAAAGACACTGATTGAGCTGGGAATGGTGACTTAATTGATGGACCAATGTCTCCACCATCCACCCAGCTTTGCCAACAATGACTAAATTGGCCTGAACACCCCGATCCCACAGTCGTTCAAAGGCAGCCAGCACTTGAGCATGGCCTTTTCGAGGTTCGACCGTCCCTACCATCAAAAAAGTTGGCCTCGTCATCAGATGGGCTAACACCGTGGACGCATCTTCTGGCATCCCTACCGTAGGCACTGAATTTTCCAGATCGGAGCCTAAGTGAAACCATTCAATCTTCAATTCATGCAATCGCTCCGGATGAGTCTTGATGAGCCATTGTCGCAGGTCATCCGCAACCGTTCGAGAAATACAGATTGCTCCATCTGCCTGAACAACCACCCGTAGCCAATTGCGAAACAGGCCTTCTGACTCCTTTGGAAAACAATGGGGCAGCAGCACCGGCAGAAGATCATAGACGACAAAATAGACTGGCACTCCTTGCTGGCGCATCATCTGTAGAGAGTCCAGCATTTGAGTAAAAGCGTAGTGCACATCCAGACTCAAAAAGATGTCCCCTGAGGTAGTCTCCAGGCGATCATCCCACAGGATTTTCTGCGGACAGTTTAAAAATTTCAGGGTAAACTTTCGCGCATAGCGATATCCACCACTCTGGGGCGTAACGTAAACTGGCTCAATACGGTATCCCTTCGGAGGATGGAGCAAGAGTTCTCGTAGAATACTTCGGGTCACTCGCTCAATCCCTGTTTTCAAATCGTGCTGGACTAGCGCAGACACATCGACTAGGAGTTGTTTAAGACCTTTTTGATTGGGTAGACTGAGCGCGATCGCCGTAGAGACCTCAAGCAATTCATTTTGAGCTGGGGATGAATCCTCCAGACGGGCAATGGCTTGAATCAGTTGAGTTCGATTCGCCGCCGCTTGGGCATAAAACTTCTCAATCACTGCCTGATATTGTTGAGTACATAACTCAGGCGAGTAGCGATGGAGAATTTCTTCGTGGGCGCGCTGCCCCAGGCGTTCACGACGGGATTGATCTACCTTCAGCACTTCCAAGGCTTCAGTCAATTCATCGTCACTAAATTCATCCGGTAACATCCACGCCACATCCGGTGACAATTCCGCCATTGAACCATGGGCATTGGCGATCGTCGGCAAGCCATAGTTCATGCAATCCAGCAAAGATGCTGACGTCTCCCCTCGAGAGAGTGTCCGCAGCTGCACCGCCACGTCACTCGCAACCAAGTAATTTTGAAACGCGGAACCATCAACCCAGCCCGTGATGCGAATTCGATTCTGTAACCCGCTGGACTTAATGGTCTGTAGGATTTGGTTACCATAGTCTCCTCCCCCATGATTCCCCACAAACAGCAAGAGACAGCGTTTGTCTTGGGCAAGAGACGACCTAAGCCAGGCGTCTAATAGTCGATGATTTTGTTTTGTAATGCCGAGAATCCCAAAACAGGAAACAATGAAGGCATTTTCTTCGAGACCCAGCTTTTGTCGAGCCAGCCGTTTATCCATGTTTTCTGCAGGCTTCCGCAACAGCGGAATCACTGACCAAGCCTGAGCGATCTCTGAACCATACCACTGTTGAGCCAGCTTCGAGGGCTGAGTAGAATGCACAATCACGCCGATCGCCTGTTGCAAAATACTCAGATTACAGGGATAACGAAACACCACATCAGAAAGATCCGCAGCATGCCAGCGTTCGCATAGAGCCCCATAACCATGGGCGTGATACAGCTCCCGAGACCATTCCTCTGGAACAAATCCCTGCAAATCACGATGGGCTTGGATATGCCCTAGGAAAAAATCATGTAGAACAATCACACCAGGAAACCGCTCTATCAAGTCAAACATATGTTGATGAAACGGCGAATTCCCAAAGTGGTAAAGGATACGATCGTAATGTTCTACATTTTGAACAAACCAATCCACACTGCGAATCGGGAGGTTATCGCAAACCCAGGAATCCGAGACTTCTGCCTGAGCAACAATCACATCAATCTCATAGTAGCGGGCTAGTTCTGGCAGCAGTTCAGCACTATAATCCGCAATGCCACTCCGCTCAGGGGGGAGGGGCGAGAGAAACGCTAATTTAGGAAGCTGTTCACTAATAGGGAACGATGGCGGACAGAAGGTCGATCGTTCAGCGTACAAACGCTCTAGGGCAACAATAAATTGCTGTGCACAACCACTCCAATCACTTTGATCTCCCGCAGCAAGATTCACTACTTTTTGATCTGACCAGTCTAAATGCTGTATCCCTTGCTGACGTAAAGCTTCAGAAGTGACAAGAATTTGGTCAGCACAAGCCAACTGCTTGACCTGATCTGAAAACCACGCTTGAAAGCGCGGATCTCCCTGATGAGTTTGCTGATGCAGCCACTGTGTTAAGTCAAATAAAGTCACCACCGTTAGGATGGAACGCACAAACTTACCCAGACTGGTTACAGCATCTTCTTCAAAACCTTCAAACCAATTTGCAACCCACACAATATCGGGGTTGAGACTTGCAAGAAATGCCTCACGGGTGAGTTCTGCCACTTGGCGTCGCCATGCATTATCCGGATTCTGCGCACTCACAGGAGCGGCGGCATACCAAACCCGAATGTTTTGCTGAGGGAGTAACCCCTGAAGTTTGGCGCGAATCGGTTCGATCGTTGCCGGAAAAAGGCCATTCAAAGCGATTATGATTTCATGTTTGCCTCGATGACGAACAATTTCTTGGAGCAGTCTCAGAGAAGACTCACTCACTTCCCCAGCTTGAGAATTAACCGATTGAGCCCCTTGCAAGTCAACAACAATTCTCATCCGTCACTCATCCTTCTGGTGTTTCTCAATAGCACTTTTCAATTCCGCATAGACCGATCGCGCAGTGGCAGTGAGGTGCAGCAATTCGGGCGGAATAACAGGATCTACAGAAATCATTGAGGGCGAATGTGCCAAGGGCAAGGAGGCACTGGATAGGCGCGAACGCAGCTTCGATTCTAGTTTTGGAAATCTCCTCAAGATGTTCTTCAGCAGCATCTTCATCCCTGGAATTAATTTCAGCAAAAGAACTATTCGGATGAAGCCTAATTTCAGAAGACATTTACTCAGGCGTAGTAGACCTGCCCCAAGCCTTCTCACTTGACGCTTCCAAGAACGCAAGGGAGCAGTAATCCGCATAGAGTAACTATCCATTAACCGATCATACTTTTGCTGACTCCTCTCTAAGGCTTGCTCAGACCGATGGCACTGTGACTCCAGTGCCATCGCCCAGTCTGCTAATTCTTGATACTGGGTCTGTAATTCTTGAGACTGGGTCTGTAATTCTTGATACTGCACTTCTAGTGTTTCTACTTGACGCACTCGTTGCTGGAGTTGCACAATTTCTTGCCACAGTAGACGAACACTACTACCGGGTTCATAGGTTCGGGACAAAAAAAATCTAGCCTGGGAAAAGGGCTGGTCAATCGCTCGTCCAGCTTGAAGATCATCGTAATAGGCTCGCCGCATTGCCAGGGTAATCGGTTCTCCCGTCACAAATTTTGCAAATCCGTAACTGAAATGCTTCAGTTCTGCATAACCTTGTTCCCTCAAAAGGACTTGATAATTCACCCCTAACTCTGCCCAGACAGGCTGATCTGTCGAATCATAGAAGTCATCATAACGAGAAACTTTAGTCGGATTTTCAAAGCTCCAACCACTAAAGTGCACAAATCGCAGAACAGATCCTCCCGCAAGAATTAAGCCCTGCCCAGTTTGGCTTAAAGGTCGCTCCCAGAGATTCCAATGACCTAAGTTACACCCCAAATCTTGAAGAAACTCAACTTTTGGGAAATACATGGGAACCAAATTAAGCCACAGTTGATCCACAAATAGGCCACGAGAATCTTGATGCCCTAGGTCATTAAAACAAAAATGAATTAAGCGTGCATGCCACCAATGGAGAAATCGGGAAGTGGTTTCACAGCGTCGTAATCCCAGAAACCCAGCATTGTATAAGCCAGACTGTAGAAGATGATTGACTTCACAGATATTTGCTCGTTCAATTTCGGGGGGCGTTTGGTTATGGGGCGTCAAGAGAATCGCAGCCGATCGCAGCCGTTCAAACACCGGTTCTAGCGACCCACAGACATAAATATCTGAGTCGAGGAAGATCCAGCGCTCTGCCGTCGTATGATCCAGGATGTACTGATGAAGCAAGCCCCGCAAAGCACAGCACAGCTCAAACGGAGTGTAGTAAAAACACATCCGCTGCACCGCGGCTTGATTCGCTAACGCTTCTAACGGGATCAGGTGAAAGGGTTCCTGCTCCGGATCAATCTCCCCATCATTACGATCAGCCAACAAGACATAAAGTTTCAAATCAGGGTTATGAACCGCGAGACTAACTGCGAGAACCCGAGCATAGGCAAGGTAATTTTTCGTGATTATGGTGCAAACCAGATGACTTGTCATAGACTTCACAGATCAGGACAAGAAAAAATAGAAAATGGTTAAACCTAAATCAATGCGAATTCTGTACGTTTATTCCACATCCTCATACACCTAGCATCCTCCTAGAATCAGCCACGCCAATCATCAGCCGTCTAGGTTGATAGCAAGCCTTTGACTTTTCACTAAATTGACTGCTTAGCACTGACTGAGCCGTATTAACTGAGCAGTCAACCCCACTTCTATGAAGCCCCCATGGAGCAATGGCCTAGATTCAAGATTGAGGACTCACGTAAATCGCTAGACGAGTTTCTGCAATTTGTACACAATCGATTTCCTGCTGGAGTTCGTCCAAGCAGCGTGTCACACCAGCACATTCGGGATATTTCTGGATCCAGAGGTAATCATCCCAAAGAATCACACCACCTGGGCGGAGTAGCTTCAGGGCTTGCACTGTGTCTGATTTGACAAACTCATAGGTATGGTCGGCATCAATCACCACCAAATCCAAGGTGCCATAGTAGGGACTGAAGTCAAATTCGCGGGAATCACCATAGAGCTGAGTAATCTTCGGAGATACCGTAGGATTGTGCTGAAATTGCTCACCCACAGGAAACTGAGGCAGTCCAACCCCCAACCCATGCTGGTGGGTCGCTTGGGTCTCAGGGAGAAGATCCAGGGTGAAGATCTCCGTCTCCTCCGGCGTATTGAGTCCCATCATGACTGTGCTGGCTCCCCGATAGGTGCCAATTTCAAAAATCCGCTTGGGCTGGAGATGCTGACAGATCGCGCCTAAAGTGAGGAGTTCTACGACGGGCAGAGGCCAATCGTCTTTGCGCTGAATTTGGGAAGCGATCGATCGTACGGACACCCCTTCGATCCCCGGAAAAATCTCACTCAGACGGTGGGTTGGTAGCTGGAAATTGACATGCTGGTAGATGTCTGGCACATTGAGCTTGGGTGCAGCGACTGGAGTCTGTTCAGCAGGGGGAGTTAAATCGATCGGCTTGGGATCTGGAGCGACTCGCTTGAGCCAGCCTTGGGGATGGAAGGTCACCACATAGCGGTTCTCCACCTCACGATCGAGCACCAAATCCGATCGCTCCGCCAGAAACTTCTGAATCGCAACACCGGGACCGGGTCGATCGACCTTAAAGACCTCGTATTCATCAATGCAGGCATCCTGCACCATCATGTAGCCCCCCATGGGGACAAAAGCCGAATAGATCTCCATTTCCTGCAAAACGTGCCCCGCACTGTGATCAGAGTCAAGGATGACGAGGATTTGCTTGGCTTGCAGGCTACGGGCTAAATCAGCCACCTGATCAACAATCTCTGGGGCGACGGATGACCCAGAAATGTAGGTAACGCGGGGATGGGGTTGAATCCCCTTAGGCGCAATATCAACGCTGACCACATGGCCATGGCCAAGCATGTCGCAGATACAGCCGTAGTAGTAGGCCGATCCCCCGAGAAAGGTTCCGGTTTCAATGATCAGGTCAGGCTTGAGTTCGCTGATGACTTCCTGCACGACCCAAGCATCCACTGGACATTGCCAAATCTGACGCCCCGTCCAGCGAACCGACATCATGTTTTCGGTTTTTTCAACCATGGCACGCAGCACCCAACGGGCAGCCCAGCGATCGAGCTTACGAATCAGCCAGTTTTTTGGGCGGGCAAAGGGGGACTGGGAGGTGGTAACAGCCATAGTTTCTCTGGTGTTGGAAAAGAACGTTGCTGCAGAAGCTGGAGTTTTCGGAGGGATGAGGTCAGGCAAGAACACTGCACAAGCCTCAGCGCATCGTATCTTCTCACAAAATTTGCAGCTTGGTTGCAGTTGGGACGTGACGGGATCTAGAGCGCAGCCGTTTCTGCCATTTCTAAGGGTTGACCGTGGTGGTAGATGTTGACGGAACCGGCTATCTTCGCCATGCCCCAATGACGATTTTCGCCAGCGACAGTGATGACAAAGGCATCTTGAATGATATCGAGGGAGTCGTAGTCGGCTTCACTGCGCTGCGAGGCCACGGCGATAATGGCGAGATATTCTCCATGGTGGAGATCCAGCTGCATCGTAAATTCGAATTCTACAACCTCACCTCCCTTCACCTTGGGAATGAGGCCGGGATGGTCATACCAGGTGTGTTTACCCACCAGGCTCTGGCCAAAGCGATCGCGTAGCCCAACGCAAGACGAAACCTTTTCGCAGTCCTCATGGAAGCGGGTAACCAGCGTGACTTTGACCGTTTCTCCGACCTGAAATGTCTTTTGGGGGTGATCGTTGAGGGCTGTGACGTACACCTGTTCGATCGTGGCTTTGCCGTTACTAATGCGTTGATCGTAGGTCACTTCGATCAGCCCTTCTCGAACCGAGGGGAAATCAGTGTCGGTGTAATCAGTTTGGGAGGAGTGCAGTTTCTCGTGCTCGACCCGAAACAGCTTGTAATATTCGCTGGAAATAACGCTGGGCTCGTCCCGACATAGGATTTGGCCATGGTGCAGCAGAATCCCCTCTTTACAAAGATTTTGAACCGAGCCCAGATCGTGGGAGACGAATAAAATCGTCACGCCCTGATCTTGGAGCACCTCAATCCGCCGAAAACACTTAGCCTGAAAGAAGATGTCTCCGACAGCCAGCGCCTCATCCACAATTAAAATATCGGGGCTGACATTAATCGCAACAGCAAAGGCTAAGCGAACAAACATCCCACTGGAATAGGTTTTAACCGGCTGATCGAGAAAGTCGCCAATGTCAGCGAACGCGGCAATATCGTCAAAGCGTGCCTCAATTTCCGCTTGGCTCAGCCCCAGGATACGTCCGTTAAAGAAGACATTTTGCCGCCCTGTGAATTCTGGATTAAACCCACTGCCCAGTTCGAGCAGGGCAGAGATGCGACCATGGGTAATGACTTCGCCGCTGCTGGGCTGGAGGGTCCCTGCAATGATTTGGAGGAGCGTGCTTTTGCCGGAACCGTTTTGTCCAACGAGGCCGAAGGTTTCTCCTTTGGGAATCTCTAAGTTAATATCCCGCAGCGCCCAAAATGCTTCGGCGCGGGGTTTACCAGGTAGGAGGAGTTCTTTGAGCCGATCGACCGGACGGGCGTAGCGTTTAAAACACTTGGAGACTTGATTGAGGGAAATTGCAATATCTGACATTGTCTTTCTAGCGATGTCTTTCTAGCGATAAACCGGGCAAGGCAGCGATCGACAGGAGCAAGGACTCAGCCATCTGACTCGATGCTGTGGAAACAAGGTTTCTGGAAACGGAGGCAAAAACAGACGCTGCTACAGCACATCAGCAAAAGCTGGAGTCAGCCGACGATACACCCAAGATCCGAGCCCAAAGATCACAACAGCCACGATCCAGAGGTAGATCCATTCACCTGAGTGCTGCACCTGCCCCCAGAGCACTAAATCGCGGTAGATTTCAGCGATAACACTAAAGGGATTCCAGCGAATCCAGGTTTGAAATGCTTGGGGAATGAGGTCGATCGGGTACATAATCGGCGTCAAATAGAATGCAAAGTTTAATAAAATACCAATGCTTTGGGGAATGTCCCGCACAAACACAGTCAATCCAGCAGTAAGATAGGCTAAACCTGCGGTGAGCATCAGTTGAGGCATCCAAATGAATGGCAGCAGTAATAGCGTTGCATGAACCGTGTGAGTGAAAATTCCTAAAACAGCAATTAGTACCACCAGCCCGATCGAGCTATCCACAAAGGCGGCAACGGTTGGAACAAGGGGCAGGAGCGTCAGGGGGAACACTACTTTCTTAACGAGATTGGGCTGATTCACTACGGAGGTTGTGGCGGGAATCAATCCGGAGACAAAAGCATTCCAAGAAATTAATCCGGCAAACAACCACAGCGCAAACCCCAAATTACTGCCTTGAAACGCTCCATGAATATCGGCCTGATGACTGAGCTTGACCTTGAGGACGATCGAAAAGACATAGGTGTAGATCAGCAACTGAGTTAACTGGCTAATGAGTGTCCAAAAGTTGCCGAGCAAAGAGCCTTTATACCGTGCAACGAGTTCCCGCTGTACCAATACTTTCAGTAAATCAGCCTTGACCCAAAGACCCGATGAAAGGGGGAGTCGGCGAGTCACTTGACGAAACAGATAGGCGGGTTTGAGCACTGAACAGTCCCTAGCTTGCAGTTGCCCCCTATAGTTATCACACCTCGCGTCAAAGAACAATAGCTTGTGTGCGGCTTTAGGACGAGTATAAGGTTAGAAATCACGCTGAAATTTATTAGCATTTAGTTACAGAAGACGACATAAGATCCTACTCGAAGACATTCACAGATCCAGAGCAGATCTAGCAATCTACGCTAAGGCTCCGTTAAGTCTTTCTGGAATAGTCTTTTTTCAATCACCTTAAAGGTTCTCGGATATGGTTAGAGATTGATATGCAAATTGAATCTGCCCAATGAAGCTCTATCAAATATCCACCAAATCAGGGTGGTTCGGGTTGGTTCCTAGTAGCTAGGGAGTAAGGATATGAAACAAACAATCAAACAATGGATCAGAAATTTCGGGTTTGAAGTAACCCGCTATCCTGCCCAGAAGCCAGCTTTGGACAACCAGCAGCCTCCCTTGCACCTCATCGAACAGCCCCCGTCAGAAGATTTGGCTCCGGTGCTAGATGCTTCCGATCGAACGAGTTTTCCCTCCGACTTTGACGAAAACAGCATTGCGGTGATCCGATCGGTGCAGCCATACACCATGACGAGTGTTGAGCGCATCTTTGCCTTGATGCAAGCGGTGGAATATGTTGTGAGGGCCGACATTCCCGGCGCTGTGGTGGAATGTGGGGTGTGGCAAGGGGGGAGCATGATGGCGGTTGCCCAGACCCTTCAGCGGTGGGGGGACACCGATCGCGATCTCTACCTGTTTGACACCTATGAAGGCATGCCCCAGCCCACCGAAGCGGATGTTGATTATTCCGGCAACCCCGCTGCGGCTGAGTTTGAGGCAATGAAGAAAACGGCAGACAGTTCGGATTGGTGCTACGCTTCGATCGAGCAAGTGCGGCAGAATTTAGCCAGCACGGGCTATCCTGCCCATCGGGTCAACCTCATTAAAGGCAAAGTGGAGGACACCATTCCTGCCCAGGCACCGGACAAGATTGCGATTCTTCGGCTCGATACGGATTGGTACGAATCAACCCACCATGAACTGATTCACCTGTTTCCTCGCCTAGTGGGGGGTGGGGTACTAATTATCGATGACTACGGTCATTGGCAAGGCAGTCGAAGAGCCACCGATGAATATTTAGCTGAACACCAAGTTCCACTGCTGCTCAATCGTGTGGACTATACGGCAAGAATTGCGGTGAAACCATTCACCACATAGACAGGCGCTGGAGAAGCGAAATCATCCAACTTCACTACAGCAAGGGACTATCCCCTGACGCAGAAGACACGGGACGACGCCGAAAGAGAATCCATCCCGCACCGAAGCCTAAAATCAGCCCTGATAGATGCCCCAACAAACTCACCCGAGGATTCAGCACATCAAAAACCGTCTGGAGGACAATAATCACGCCAAACGTTCGCAACCAGCGGGCCGCCAGGGGTGCACGATGATGTCGCCATTCCTGGAAAAAAATTATGCCCATCATGCCCAAAACACCCATGATTGCCCCCGATGCGCCTAGGGCTGAAATATCCACCTCGCCTGAGAGAATCGCGCCCCACGCCACGATCGCCATAGAACCCACCCCACAGGTCAGATAGGCCGCTAAAAACTTCCAAGGCGTCAGGCGAGCTTCTACAAAGGCCCCCACAAACCACAGCCCCAACATATTCAAGCCCAGATGCATCAGATCGATGTGCAAAAACGTGGCCGTCAGCAGTCGCCACCATTGCCCCTGCTGCACCAATTCCGGCACCATCACCCCCGATCGATAGATCAGCCAGACAGGCTGGAAGACCCAAAGGGGCAAACTAGGATCCTGAATGCGGTCTAGCCAGCGGGATAAATCCCGTTCCAAATCCCACAGCAACGCCAACGCCATGGGTAAGCCATAGATGAGGACATTGAGACCGACTAATGTGTAGGTCACGGGAGCTTGTTGAAACGCGACCACTTGGCGGAGATTATATTTTCCATCTTGGTCAAGCCCTTGGCGCAGACGGTTGAGTAGTTCGTAGGCAGCCAAGGTGAGGGTGCGTTCTGGGGGACGGTAGGGAGCGGCAAGCCGTGCGGCAATCGCTTGGTGCAACCCGACATCCGATTGAGCTTGCAAGGCTTGAAACAGCGGTTGGGCTCCAGCCCGATTCCCAGCGCACCACTCTGCCGTAGCCTGCCAAAATTGCTGGATTGGGGAACTACAGGCTTTTAACGACGTTGTGAACAGATATGCAACAGGCTCCGGTTGTCCCGAAAAGGCAAAGGCATAGAGTCTGCCAAAATCCAGAGCCATGGAACTCCCGAGGCGTTGGCGTTGTTGAGCACAGCGATCGACTAGCCGCACCAGTTGATTGAGATCCCCCGTTTCCCCCAGCGCCCGCAGGTACAACCCCAATACCGCCGTTTCCCGCAACATTTGGGCCTCCGACAAACAGCGGGGTGCCCAGATCACGGCCTCAGCCCAGCGGCCTTCTAGTTGATAGACGATCGTGGTGACCCAGCGGCCCGTAGGGGTGAGATCGGTTTGATAGCGTTTCAGCAAGGCCAGTGCCGCGTCCCGATCACCCGCCTGGGCCAAGGCTTGGGCCTGCATAATGGCCGGGAATTGCCACCACCCGTCCAATGGGTGCAACCAGCGCAGTACCCTAGCCCAGTTGCGTGCCTGTTGATATTGCTCCTGCAAGCGCAACCTATTGAAATAGCGCAGCCCCTGTCCTGGGATCACAATGGCCAGCACCCACAGGGTACCGCTCACCGCTGCCGTCCACGGAGCCTGGAGCAGCAGCCCGATCGCCAGCACCGCCAGGATCGCCAAAGCAATCCAGGCCCAACTTTGCCGTCGTCCAGCCCGCGCAATAATCACTAGGCAGGACAAGGCCACTAGCTGAATAATCAAGACATCAAGGCTCATGGCTCAGGCCGATCGGGTAAGAAGGAAGGTAAGCAAAAAATCAGTCGCCTGCGATCGGCTCCCATCGATGTAACGACGGTTTAAAGACGGTTCAACGACCGGCCTTTAGGATTTGGCTAGCCGTTAGGTTCAGGGCTGGAAATGTGGGTGAGACGATCGGCTCACTGCCGCTAAATACCTGAAATGGGTAGGTGCCCTCCTGCAAGAGGCAAATTGAAACCACAGCCCGCTCCGGATCGATAATCCAATACTCGGGAATGCCCCGCGCTGCGTACTCGATCGGCTTTTGAACGTAGTCCCGTTGGTAGTTTTCACTGGCTTCGTCGCCGGGGGAAACGATTTCCATCACAACCCAAGGGTTAACGCCATTTGCCAGCTTCAGGTAGACCTCGGATAAGCCTTCGATCGCTGCTGCTGATTCGGGTGAATGCACAATCAGATCCGGTTCACGGGCACTCGCAAAGCGGCTGTTGACCTGAACTTTCTGTTTCATCCCCAGTCGATAGAAGGGAAGACCCATGTGTTGCAGGAAGTAAGCATACAAAAATCCTGCAATCCAGTTATTCAACGTGCTTTCAGCGCCCATCGCGACCAATACCCCATCCACCAACTCATAGCGGGTATCAGTCCCGTCATCGTAGTTTAGATAATCCTCAAGGCTCATCCGTTGTGGAGTCGCGATCGTCATTGGTTGACCTCCCCGTCCTGCCCTGCCTTGAGAATTTGACTAGCCGTTAGATTCAGCGCTGGGAACGTGGGAGACACGATCGCCTCACTCCCCCTAAACGCCTGAAACTGGTAGCGCCCCTCCTGCAAGAGGCCAATTAAAACCACAGCCCGCTCCGGATCGATAATCCAATACTCGGGAATGCCCCGCGCTGCATACTCGATCGGCTTTTGAACGTAGTCCCGTTGGTAGTTTTCACTGCCAACCGCACCAGGACTCACCACCTCGATCGCCAGTTGAGGCGGAGGCATCTCGTGGGTAATCACAGATTGACTCGCCTGGGTCAGCAATTGATCTAGCGTCTCAGTCAGCACCATGAGATCGGGCGTCCGTATCGTAACGGATGGACTCTGGACTGCTATCTGCGTGCCCCGCGCGATCAAGTCAAGGGGAACCCAGGGGAGAAACTGCCCAATCAGCCAAAGCGCAATTTTTTCGTTCAGTCGTTTCTCGTTGCCCATCGCGACCAATACCCCATCCACCAACTCATAGCGGGTATCAGTCCCGTCATCGTAGTTTAGATAATCCTCAAGGCTCATCCGTCGTGGAGTCGCGATCGTCATTGGTTGACCTCCCCGTCCTGCCCTGCCTTGAGAATTTGACTAGCCGTTAGATTCAGCGCTGGGAACGTGGAAGACACGATCGCCTCATTGCCCCGAAACTCAACGTTCTGATAAGCAGCCCCGACTAAAACGCAGACCAGCACCAACCCTGCACTGGGATCCACTATCCAGTATTCCGGAATCTGCCGTGCTGCGTATTCAGTCCATTTGTCAAAGTAATCCCGCTCTCGACTGCTGCGATCGTGGTCGCTATTAGACACCACTTCCACCACCAACAGCGGAGCAGGCATCTCCGATCGCAGCATCTTTCCCTCTTTCAGGATCGCTTGGATGGATTCCTCAGTGTGAACAATCAGATCGGGTTGTCTTGCGGTGGCCTTGTTGGAATCGACTTGAATGTGATGGCCCGTGGCAAAGCGATAGAACGGGATACCCAGGGATCCTAAGACCCCCAGTAAAACCATGACAATCGTATTGTTAATTGGACTTTCAGCACCCATCGCGACCAATACCCCATCCACCAACTCATAGCGGGTATCAGTCCCGTCATCGTAGTTTAGATAATCCTCAAGGCTCATCCGTCGTGGAGTCGCGATCGTCATCGTTTCACCCCCTGATTGAGAAGCTACGGAGAGATTAGTGGCTCAATCGCCGCCAGGATCGCAGCCTTCTGTTCGTCATCATAGCCCCAGCGCGCTAGGAAATCTGCATACTCGCCACGGCCTTGGGTAATTGACTGCTGGAGGGCCATTAAGCGATTTTGCACGATCGGGAGATGGAGGCCCTGGATCAGTTGCCGCGATCGCTGCTGGGTGAGGTGGGATCCCGCCGCCATCTCCGGATGGCCGTTGCGCCGATGGGTCAGTTCCATCGCAGTGGACATGGCCAGATTTTTCGCCATCAAATCAGCAATCAACTCGGGATTCGTGCGCAACCCTTGGGCCACCGCCTCCGTGGGCCGATCGGCGCGGGCAAATTCTCCTGATAGATCCCCCGATAGAAAAGTCACTAAAAAGCCCCGTGCCCCATTTGGGGTGGCCACCAGCGCCGTAATCGCCGCTGTCAGCACATCATCCGTCGGCTGAGCGGCTAGGAGATCCTGGGCGATCGCGATCGCCTGTTCAAAGGTGACCTCTGGGGGAATGGTAAAGGTTAAATCAATGTCCGCCATTTTTGTTCAATTGCTTGCGATTAGGGCGACTGTTCTGAGTTTAGCGAGTTCAGCGTGAGTTCAGTTTAAGTTCCGTGGTATAGGCTATTAGTAGGTCTGTCCTAATCCTCTGCCACCGTTGACCCCGCAAGCTTTTCCCTGATGTTGAATGTATGGCGATCATTTCCTCCAAGCAACCCAATCCCGATCCACCTGAGCAGGGGCAGTTACCCCTCCCAGAACCGTCGATCGCCCCAGCACGACGATCGCGCACCGTTCGCCCTGCCCGTCAGGAAGCCGATCCCATCCAACCACTAGACCGATCGAAGAACGAGTTATTACAGCCGGAATCAGCCCCAGAAGAGACGCTACGGCAAGAGGAAAAGATTCGGCCCCAGAGCATTCGGGAATACGTGGGTCAGCGGGATTTGAAAGACGTGCTGGACATTGCCATCCAAGCGGCCAGAGGACGGGGCGAGTCCCTCGATCACCTACTGCTCTACGGCCCACCGGGATTGGGAAAAACCACCATGTCACTGATCCTGGCGACGGAAATGGGCGTTAATTGCAAAATCAGCAGTGCACCATCGTTGGAGCGACCTCGGGATATTGTGGGCCTGCTGATGAACCTACAACCAGGGGATGTGTTGTTTATTGACGAGATCCACCGTCTGCCCCGCGTCACCGAGGAAATTCTCTATCCCGCCATGGAGGACTTTCGCATCGATGTGACGATCGGCAAAGGCCAGAGCGCCCGCACCCGATCGCTCAAACTGCCCCCATTTACCCTCGTCGGAGCCACCACCCGCGTGGGAGCCTTGACTTCCCCCCTGCGCGATCGCTTTGGTCTGATCCAACGCCTGCGGTTCTATGAACTGGACGAACTGACGGAAATTGTTCTGCGGACTTCAACCTTACTGGAAACGCCGATTACCCCACCGGGAGCCGAAGAAATCGCCCGTCGATCGCGGGGCACCCCCCGGATTGCCAATCGCTTGCTCAAACGGGTGCGGGACTACGTGCAAGTCAAAAGCAGTGGCCCGATCGATGACGCGATCGCCGCCGAAGCCTTGGAACTATTTAACGTGGATCCCTGTGGCTTGGACTGGACCGATCGCCGCATGTTGACGGTGATGATCGAGCGCTTTAACGGTGGGCCAGTGGGCTTGGAAACCATGGCCGCCTCCACCGGGGAAGATGCCCAAACGATCGAAGAGGTCTACGAACCCTACCTGATGCAGATCGGTTACCTCAGCCGCACCCCGAGAGGCCGCGTCGCCACCGCCGCCGCTTGGAAACATCTAGGCTACGAACCCCCCAGCAGCCAACTAACCCTGCTATCTTAAAGATTTGTAAAAATAGGCTCAGCGGTTCTAGCGATCGCCCATGAGTTGGGGCAGTGATATCAAATTGACTGGTTTACCGATTTGTTCACCGTGGGGGGAATTGGATCATGCGTCGTTTATTGTCTTGGGTTCTTGGATTGTGGGTGGGGATCGCTGGATTCTGGAGTCACCCCATGCCCTCGATCGCTGCGGTAACAGTGGCTCCAAGTCCGGCTCCTGCCCAAGAGGAAGCGGCTGAGGAGGTGCTGGAGCAAGCTTCGCCCCAGGAGTTTTTCAAGCAGATTGCCGACCTGCGGGAAAAAGCCTTTACTGCCACCAATGAAGGCAAATTTGCCCAGGCCGAGGACTATTGGACGACTCTTTTGCAAAAATTGCCCAACAATGCCGCCCTGCTCAGCAATCGCGGCAATGCACGGGTCAGCCAAGGCAAACTAGAAGCCGCGATCGAAGATTTCAACGCCGCGATCTCCCTCTCGCCCAATGCCCCCGATCCCTACCTGAACCGAGGGGCCGCCTTGGAAGGCTTGGGCCAGTACGAAGCCGCGATCGCCGACTATGACCATGTGCTGGAACTGGATCCCAACGATGCCGCTGCTTATAACAATCGGGGTAATGCTAAAGGCGGCCTGCGGCGCTGGGGAGAAGCCCTGACTGACTACCGCAAAGCGTCATTGTTAGCCCCGGATTTCGCGATCGCCCGGGCCAATGCCGCCCTCGCCATGTATCAAATGGGCGACCTCAAAGACTCGATTCGGGAAATGCGCAATATTATTCGCAAGTATCCCCGGTTTGCGGACATGCGAGCAGCTTACACAGCGGCTTTATGGGCGATCGGGCAACGGGATGAGGCCGAAAGCAATTGGGCCTCTGCGATCGAACTGGATGCCCGTTACAAAGATCTCGATTGGGTGAAAACCGTCCGCCGTTGGCCCAATGACATTACCGTCGCCCTAGAAAAATTCCTCAAACTGTCCTAGAGGATCCCGTCTAACCAAGCGGGGGTTATCTCCCGCACAGAACTCACCACCCGATCGGCTCCGGCTTGGCGTAATCCGTCACTGTAAGCCTCTCGACGGTCTGCATCAGCGGCAATGTGGGGTGGCAATACCCCTAACCCGAGCCAGCGGCGATCGGGCTGTATTTGACGGGCCTGCACCACCGTGTGCATATCCGCCACCGTGTCCCCCACGTAGGCCACCGGACGATCACCCGGATGCTCTCCCAACTGGGTCAGTGCCGCAAACAACCCCGTGGGATCCGGTTTCCCCGGCGCGTCTTCCATAGCCACTAGCAACGGTGATCGCAACCCCACCCGCTGGGTCAGCACAAACGTCGCTGAAGCCGTCGTCGCCCCACTAAAAAAGCCCCACTTGACCTCAGCAGCCGTCAACGCATCAAAGTAGGCCGCATCCACCAACAGCGGTTCCTGGGTGATGTAGCCCGTCCAGGTGCCATCCGGCTGCTCCCCGCGATATTTGCCCTGGAAAAAGGCCACGATCGTTTCATAGCTGAGATCCACCTGCGATCGGGGTTGCCCCTGCTGCTCAAAATAGCGGTAGATCAATTCCTGGGAGGCTTCCCAATCGTTATTCCACAACCCTTCTCCCTTAAGGGCATCAATCTCCTGGGGCGTGGGTCGGTAGGCACCCTGGGTAAACTGTTCCACCGTGTCTGCCAAGGCCCGCCGATAGGAACCCGCCACATCCCGAATCACACCATCAATGTCGAACACTAAAATCATTGCCCGTTCCTCGATCGACTCCAGCCTCTAGAACATCCAAGATTACCAATTCCTGGTACAATTATGGGCTGTACTTATTTAAAGCTTGGGACTGCGCTGGAGGCTAGGTTTGTCGAAGTTTATCTTAAAGGTTCTTTGGCTCGATAAAGATGTGGCACTTGCCGTTGATCAGGTCGTTGGAAAGGGTTCTAGCCCGCTGACCTGCTATTTCTTCTGGCCGCGCAATGATGCGTGGGAACAAATGAAGACCGAATTGGAATCCAAGCACTGGATTTCTGAAGTCGATCGCGTGGAATTGCTCAACAAAGCAACAGAAGTCATCAACTACTGGCAAGAAGAGGGCAAGAGCCGCCCTGTAACGGAAGCTCAATCTAAATTCCCCGATGTCATGTTCAGCGGTAGCGCCTAATCCTGCTGCCTAACGCTCAACTGAAACGCTGAAGAGCCTCCCATTGCATTCAAAATTGAACTGCCCTCCCCTGAACTGACAGGTTCACCGACCCAAAGTTCACTTAATCAAGGGTTCGCAAAGTCCTGATTCCGCTGGAGTTGGGGCTTTGTTTTTTAGGGAAATGCTCTCCAAACCTCCTAAAGGCAGACTGCAACCGAAAAACAGATCGATAGAATTGGCCAGTCATCCAAGACACTGACCCGTAATCCAAGTAATCTAGGAGTGCCAGATCCCATTTCGGGTTATCCATTTCACCCAACCGATCGATCCGCAGGGAAGCGTTACGTTCCCTATGAACAGTCCACTTTAGAAAAATCCGTTAGATCGATCGGCAGTCCAGTCGGAATCCTGGGGAGGAAATCATTAAGACTTTCAACTTTCAAAAGGATTTGGTAGGTTTGATGTCAACTCATCCTGGTAAGTTTGATGTCAACCGATTCAACAGCACCAAGTTGGGTGACGACACCGACCCAATAAGCAATTCTGATTAAGTTAATTTCCATAACGAATTGAAGGAGGACGGGTTCCCCCTGAATCCTGATTTTTTTGAGTTCTTTGAGATAATTCCGTTGGTAAGGTAGATCCGCATGACAAGCACCCTCAGCCCCGAACAGGTCGCACGTATTATTGGTAACCAGCATCAGGATCCGTTCGAGGTTCTCGGCGCTCATCAAATTGAACAAAATGGCAGGCTCGTCTGGGTCATTCGGGCCTATCAGCCGACCGCCGACAAGGTTTGGGTGGTCTGCCCCGAAGAGCGGACGGAATACCCCATGCAACCGCTGCACAATCCCCATTTCTTTGAATGTGTGGTGGATCTGCCGGAACTCAGTAACTATCAACTGCGGATTCAGGAAGGGAGTCACGAGCGCGTCATTTACGATCCCTACGCCTTTCGATCGCCCTGCCTGACCGATTTTGACCTGCACCTGTTCGGCGAAGGCAACCACCACCGCATCTATGAAAAGCTGGGGGCGCACCTGGCCGAAGTGAGTGGCGTGAAGGGCGTCTACTTTGCAGTCTGGGCTCCCAATGCCCGCAACGTTTCTGTCCTGGGTGACTTTAACCAGTGGGATGGGCGGCAACATCAAATGCGCAGAGGCCCCACGGGAATTTGGGAACTCTTTATTCCCAGCCTGACAGTCGGCACCGCCTATAAATATGAGGTGAAAAACCAGGACGGCCACATTTACGAAAAGTCCGATCCCTACGGATTCCAACAGGAAGTCCGGCCTAAAACAGCCTCGATCGTGGCGGATCTGGATACCTACCAATGGAATGACACCGCTTGGATGGAGCAGCGACGCCAATCGGAGCCGATGCACGAGCCCATCTCCGTCTACGAAGTTCACCTGGGATCCTGGCTCCATGCCGCTTCGTCCGAACCCGCTGTATTACCCGATGGCACGCCGGAACCCGTGGTCGTAGTATCCGACCTGAAGCCCGGTGCACGGTTCCTCACCTACCGGGAATTGGCGGACAAGCTGATCCCCTACGTGAAGGACGCAGGCTTTACCCATATTGAACTCTTACCGATCGCGGAACACCCCTTTGATGGGTCCTGGGGCTACCAAGTCGTGGGCCACTACGCCTGCACCTCCCGCTTTGGCACCCCCCAAGATTTCATGTACTTCGTGGATCAGTGCCACCTCAATGGCATCGGCGTCATTGTGGATTGGGTTCCGGGTCACTTCCCCAAGGATGGCCACGGGCTCGCCTTCTTCGATGGCACCCACCTCTACGAGCACGCCGACCCCCGCAAGGGCGAGCACAAGGAATGGGGCACCTTGGTGTTTAACTACGCCCGCCATGAAGTGCGCAATTACCTCGTGGCCAATGCCCTGTTCTGGTTTGACAAGTACCACATCGATGGGATTCGGGTAGATGCCGTGGCCTCCATGCTCTACCTGGACTACAACCGCAAACCCGGCGAGTGGGTCGCCAACCAATACGGCGGACGGGAAAACATCGAAGCGGCAGATTTCCTGCGGCAGATGAACCACGTGATCTTCAGCTATTTCCCCGGCATTTTGTCGATCGCAGAAGAGTCCACCTCCTGGCCCATGGTCTCCTGGCCGACCTACGTGGGGGGGCTAGGGTTCAACCTGAAGTGGAATATGGGCTGGATGCATGACATGCTGGACTACTTCAGTATGGATCCCTGGTTCCGCCAATTCCACCAGAACAACATCACCTTCAGCATGTGGTATAACCACAGCGAAAACTTTATGCTGGCGCTCTCCCACGATGAAGTCGTGCATGGCAAGAGCAACATGCCCGGAAAAATGCCGGGGGATGAATGGCAGAAATTTGCCAACATGCGCTGCCTTTATACCTACATGTTTTCCCATCCCGGCAAGAAAACCCTGTTCATGAGCATGGAGTTTGGCCAGTGGAGCGAGTGGAACGTGTGGGCGGATCTGGAGTGGCACCTGTTGCAGTTCGAACCGCACAAGAAGTTACTCTCGTTCATGTCCGCGCTGAATCAGGTTTACCGTAGCGAACCTGCCCTCTATAGCCAGGACTTTGCGGAGCCTGGGTTTGAATGGATCGATTGCAGCGACAATCGCCACAGTGTGGTGTCGTTTATCCGTCGGGCCAAGGATTCCGAGGAATACGTGGTGGTGGTGTGTAACTTTACGCCCCAACCCCACGCCCACTACCGAGTCGGGGTTCCCGATGCCGGGTTCTACCAAGAAGTCTTTAACAGCGATGCTCGGGAATTCGGCGGTAGCAATATGGGCAACCTCGGTGGCAAATGGACGGAGGACTGGGGCTATCACAATCGGCCCTATTCCTTGGATCTCTGTCTGCCCCCCCTGGCAACGGTCATCCTCAAGCTCGATCGGAACAAGAAGCCCTCTCTACCAGGGCAGACCGAGGAGGGTTAACGTAGATCCAGGGTTAACGTAGATCCACCCTGCTGTAGGGTAAGTCAACGGTAGGATGCGATCGCTGGGGCTATTGTGCTCGGGCGATCGCATCCTTAAACAATATCCAATCAAAAAATATTCCCTAAGCCAGTGATAGCCCTTGGGGGTAAGCTAAAGTGAAGATGCGCCCCTCTTTAATTAAATTTCCTCTACAGATAACAACTCTCCTCTCTTGATTTGCAATAGATGCCAACCTGTAGTCTGTTTCAGCAAGTTCTACTTTGATTTTTCTTTCTCTATCGTCTACTCTACTAAGCAATGTGACTGATCCTGTTGCATCTTTTCTCTGCCTTTCGAGTTTGATGACTTCTCCTCGAACTTCAAAGTTCTCATAAACATGCGCTTTCAGCCGTCTTCCTAACCGCGCCACACTAGGCATTATTCTTGAAGGAAAAATAATTTGTGTGCCTACATCTTCAGGAACTCCAATTGCAGAGGCCCAGTTTAAATTGATCTCCAATCCTTGTTGTTTTCCACTATTATGAATTCCCATCAGAGCTGCACAGAGGTTAGCACTGATCCCTTGCTGAATCTCATTATTGGAGACTAGAAGATCATGTCGGGAAGATGAAGCGATCTCTTCTGCAACATGTTTTGTTGTTTCCAGTGATTTAAAGAGTTTCTTAACGACAGCACGTTCAAAAGGCTCAGAAGAATCCAGAGAGAGTTGCATAGGAGAAAGCGGAGACACAATCGATAAGACATAGCTGCCTCGCTTGGTTTGTCCCAAGCGCACCTTTTCTACATACCGACTGGCTCGAGGTGGTCTAGTCCGCTCAAAATGAGCTTTTGGCTCAACAGTAGAGGATGCAACAGAAAGTAACAAGTCTCTAGCATGACGAATTAGATGAACACCGTCATGCAAGGGCATGGTTCCATCCTCGAAGCTAGGATGTGTTAATCGAATATCAATAATGTCTGCGACACTACCAACCAAACTGGTTAAAATTTCGATTTGAGATCGATGCTCTACAGCTTCTAAAGTCTTCAAAACTTCACTCATACGAATCGGAAAGTCTCGAAACTTAGGATTCAATGGTAAAAGAACTTCAAATTGTGATTCAGGTTCGCTACCTAACGTCCAGATTGAAGCTTTATCAGGCAAAAAGCTTTCTTGTTGCCAGCCATTCATCTGAAGGTAGGTGGCAACTTGGTTGGGTTCAATAGATTGAAGGGTTTCAGGGTCTCGAATTGTCGCTTTCATGGGGCATCTCCTGAGGCAACAATCTGTAATAGCTGTCTGAGTCCATCAACGGTTAATCGATTTGCCTGCGGGACGTGAATTGATACACTTGTTTTGTTGACTTTCTCTGATTGTCCCCTAATCGACGCCCAATAGCCACAGTATTTAACCAGAGTTTCATGATCAGATTGTACTGTCCACTGTGAAATATCATTTGGGACAACCACTACAATCAAGATTCGGGGCACAAGGATGTCTGTTATCCGTAAGTCATCATAGTTTTTCATCTTCAAAGGGTAGCTGAACCCCTTTGGGCCAATGGGGAAATTACTCATGTAACATTTCAGCTGAACATCAAGCTGTGGACGTGAGATCAGCCCTGAGAAACCCTTACCTTGGATATTAAAGTCAACGCTATCGTCATCTACATCTGATTTGGACAACTTACAACCCGCAGTTGACGCAACGATTTGGAGATAACCGTTGCTGAATTGTTCTTGTTGCTGAGTGATGTGCATCTTAGCCACATTCAGAATTACAACAAGCCAGCGGTTTCATACAACCGGCGGAGAATTCCCAAGATTTTATCGCCGTAGTTCAGATCTTCCCGCCAGCGTCCGCTGAGTTGACCCACCAACGGTGCAATGCCCCGTGTCACAAAGCGAAACCGTGGATCGACATTTTCCTGCACCAAGGGCTCCGTACTGGCATAGGCTTTCAGGTGTTGAATATGGGCGCGTACCCCAATCCGCGCACTGGCGAATGATGCACCCTCCGTCCCACCACCGACGGTGCCCAACGCCCCAAAATTATTCTGGCTCGCCTTAATGTCTCCCCCAAATCGCAGGTAGTTCGTCTCTAAACACATCTGCGCAAAGGCAATATCGTAATCCACGCCTTCGATCGACCCTTCTTCCCGATACAGTTTGGCAATGTCCGGGTAATCGCGCACCGCTAATTCGTTGTTCGTCTTGAGGAACATCATCATTTGCAGTTCCGTGGTTTTGCCATGTTCCATGATGCGATCGAAGGAGCCAGGACAAATTTTCAGGATCGATTTCAAGATCACCGTGCGGGTCTGGGAATCCCAACCAACGGAAATGTTGTAATCCCGCAGTTCGATCGCCTTAACAAACACGACATTACGATAGGTAATCCGCCGCACCGCTGGCACTTGGGACAGATCAACCCCTAGGCGATCGGCCAGGTCAATGGGAATGTAGGAGTTTCCATTGACCAAGATTCCCTGTTCACCATAGCTTTGGCCGTTCATATTAATGGTCACCGGCGGATAAACCGGCTGGGGCGGTTGAGACGATTCCACATCCTTCAGCCAAGCTTGCACCCCATCGGCAATGCCCAGAGCCAAATCCCGCCGCTGATTTTGGATGATGAAGCGATCGTCGGGATTGGTCAAAAAGCCGATTTGCAGTAACAGAGAAGGCGTCACCAACTGACGGCAGAAGGCGAGATTACCAACCCCCACGGTGGTATCCGGCTTGGCTCCGCGATTGGGCAACTGCGGCACCCGTTTAGTCAACGCCAGCAGCAACAAATCTCCGTGGCGTTTGCGTTGATCATTTTGGTTAATGTAAAAGGCGCTACATCCCCGCACCAAGGGATTGCTGGCGGAATCGGCATGAATTTCCAGGGAGACATCATCGTTGCGGCCCCGCAGGTTAATCCAATCTAGGGTTTGCTGCAAGCTCAAGTCATCGGGGACAGCCAACACCTCCAATCTGCGCGATCGTAGTTCCGTTAAGACCATATCCCGCAGCAAAATCATTTCCCGCGCTTCTGTGGTTCCTCCCGCCACAGAACCTGGATCGGATTTGCCATTTTCTAATCCCCCGTGGGCTGCGGAAAGAAAGATTCGTCCCATACCGATGTCTTCTATGATGCTTGTCCATTATGGACGAAGAATTAGGGAATGCAGCGGCAAGCTCACACGGTTCTATTCCCTACCTTCCGGGTCAGTTCTTTTGCCGCATCACGTTCACAGCATCCAACGGAGTCCCTAAACACGGTTCTTTACGACCATTCTCAACTTGGCGACGGGACACCGCTTCTTGAAAGGTGCGAATCACTTCAGAATCTTTAGGATCTAATAATCGGGCCTCGATCGTGAACCCAATGCCTTTAGAGGATTGATCGCCGATCGGAAAAGGCCCTGATTGCCAAACACCTTTTTTTTGACCGACGGGCAGAATGATTTCCTCGTAGTAATAACGTTTGATGGCGGGGGCGTAGATGCACAACCAGGGACTGTAGCGATCGGGAATCGAGTGAAACGTGCCTTGAAACTTCACCTGCATAGACACTTCACTATTATTAGCAGGAGTCAAAATTTTCAGTTGAGCTTGGGCAACCGGATCATGGGTCGTTTTAAAAAAGCCTTGAAAACTTTCAAACAGTTGCGTTGAAGCCGTCACGATCTCGGCCAGACTCCCCACAACCCCACTCACCACCAGCAATCGACGATTCAAAGGATGCTGCGACAAAATCTCATCCACTGTCTCACCACAAGTCTCGCCACTAGCCGGGGATGACTGGACAGAAGAATTCGGCGTTCGATCGTCACTTTGATCGTCGCTGGGTTGAGGAGAATCAGCCATGACGTAGACCTTTCATTCGGTGGGGCGATTCACTAGGTGGGGCGATGGGTAGAATTTCCCTGGCTTTACACAGTGGCTTTACACAGTGGCTTTACACAACAGAGTCAGCGACACCCAAACCTTGCTGTCAGGATAATTCGGCCCGATTACTCAATTCACTCTTGGAAAGATAATTTAATATTCCGACCTTTCAGGCGATATTTCAGATTGGCCGTCGATCGCCGATGCAAGGGATACTGGCGCGTCTAAAAGATATCCCTGGTCGATCGCCGCTTGCAGCAAAGCCTCTACATAGTCACCTAGCACAGGCGCACCCACTCCGATCGACTGAGCACGGCGGCGCACTTGATCCGCTGTCACCTGATTCTTCTGCCAACTGTGCCCTTGGGTTTGGTAGTTGTGCAGGATAGGTTGCAGGCGATCGAGGGCTGCGGCGAACTGGGCATCCGCTGTTTCCCTCGCTTCAAATTCCTGCCAGAGCGGATAGAGATCCGCTTGGAGTTCGATCGGCAATAGGCCAAATAAGCGATCGGCAGCTTGCTGTTCCCGATCGGCTTTAGTCGTCAGAAGCTGCTCGTCATAACAAAAGGTATCGCCTGCATCAATTTCCACCAAGTCGTGAATCAGCAGCATTTTCAGCACCCGTAGCAAATCCACGGACTGCGCCGCATATTCCTGTAATACGATCGCCATCATGGCCAAATGCCAGGAATGTTCTGCATCGTTTTCCCGGCGGGAACCATCGGTCAGCAAAGTATGCCGCAGCACCTGTTTCAGGCGATCGATTTCCAAAATAAACGTCAGTTGTTGTTGCAGCCGGGGCGAGGCAGGTAGCATTGATCGATCACAGAGGGTTATTGTGCGCTCCCATTGTAGAGCTCGGAAGTGTAGCACTCGGATCATCATCAGCAATCCCAGGTTCACAGTAGCGCTGGGTTGAGGCTGCCTGTTGCAAACTGTAGGAAGCACTGGGTACGAGGATAAACTCGCTGGCTCCGATCGCTTTGGTGAGATCGAGACGATCGGTCTTCTGTGGAGCTGGCGCATTACCCCAGTCATAGGTATAGCCCAAGCCCGTCCAAGGCACTCCCGGCCCACTGCGAAAACTTTGGAAGTAGAGATTTTTGTAAAACGCAGGGTAGTCGGCAATATTTTTCACCGTCGGTTTGCTGGCATTACTGGCATCAAACGTCAGTGCACATTGCCGATCGGTAATACTGGGATTAACGCAGGGACGAAACAGATCCGTCGGACTGACCCACATTTCCACAAACAGGTCATACGGCCAATCGGGATGGAGTCCTAGGTATTGCTTGAGCCGCTGGTTGAGATCGGAGATCGAGGCGTGGGGATATTTTTTTAAATAGTTTTGGCAGAATTCCTTCACCTGCGGGGCCGCCGTCACCCAGACCACAAACGCTTCACTGGCCGATGTATGGGTGGTGGGTTTGATGAAGCGATCGTAGGCCGCTTGGCTTTTCCAAGTCACCACCAGCAGCCGGGTTTTATTGGCATTCCACACCAGTTTGGGATTGTCCGGCGTAATCGGCCAGAGGGAATCTACATTTTCCCCCGGTTCCACCTTGGCCGCATCCTGCACCGCAGATTGGTAGAGAGGATTTACCTGCGGTTGCGGTTGTGGTTGCGGTACCGATGGTGCAGGTGATTGAGCCAACCCTCGGCAGGGAATCAAGGATACTGCACCTAAGGCAAACGCTAGCCAGAATCTTTGCAGAGAACGTTTCATCCTGATTGCACCCTCATCGTGGCTGAAAGATTTCCTTTTAGGGTAGACAATCTCGCTGCAAATTTCCAGATCATACCTGACCAGCTAACAGTTATGGGGAAATTGGTATTAAATTAGTACATAAAAACTATAAAAGAGGGTTAAGTACGCTAAATCTGTTTGAAGCACGCTAAATCTAATGTATGCATGTCTACCGCGTTCTATTCGCCCAGGTAAACCGATTCCTGCCGAAAACCGACTGGAAAACGATCGGATCGATCGCCCAAAAATCCTGTTAAAGTTTAGCCATTCAACCTGAACTGTCCAACCTGCGCACTGCCATGAACGTTCCTCGTCTGCATCCAGACACGATCGAAGCTGTCAAAGAGCGTGCTGATATCTACGATGTCGTTTCGGAACATGTCGTCCTGAAAAAGCAGGGCAAAGATTTTGTTGGTTTCTGCCCCTTCCACGACGACAAACGCAATCCCAGCTTCAGCGTTTCCCCCAGCAAACAGTTTTATTACTGCTTTAGCTGCGGGGCGGGGGGCAACGCGATCAAATTTTTGATGGAGATTGGCAAACGCAATTTCAGCGAAGTGGTGCTGGATTTGGCCAAAAAGTACCAAGTTCCGGTGAAAACCCTGGACGTGGAACAACGGCAGGAACTTCAGCGCCAACTCTCCGTGCGGGAGCAACTGTACGAAATTCTGGCCCTGACTGCAAAGTTCTACGAATATGCCCTGCGGCAACCGACGGGGCAGACCGCACTCAATTATTTAATCCAGCAGCGGCAGCTTTCGGAAGAAACGATTCAGCAATTCCAGCTCGGCTATGCACCGGGCGGCTGGGAAACCCTCTACGGCTATTTGGTAGAGCAGAAAAAATATCCCGTGGCCTTGGTGGAGCAGGCCGGATTGCTGGTACCGCGCAAGGAAGGTGGCGGTTTTTACGATCGTTTCCGGGATCGCTTGATGATTCCAATTTTGGATCTGCAAGGTCGGGTGATTGGCTTTGGGGGCCGATCGCTGGGCGATGAGCAACCGAAATATCTCAACTCGCCGGAAACCGAACTGTTTGACAAGGGCAAAACCCTCTACGGATTGGACAAAGCCCGCGCCGCGATCGCCAAAACCGACCAAGCGATCGTAGTGGAAGGCTATTTTGATGTGATTGCCCTGCACGCCGCCGGGATTACCAGTGCCGTCGCGTCCTTGGGCACCGCCTTGGGCAGCCACCAAGTCCGACAACTCCTGCGCTACACCGAATCCAAACGGGTAGTGTTTAACTTCGATGCCGATCGGGCAGGCGTCCAGGCCACGGAACGGGCGATCGGGGAAGTGGCCAACCTGGCCTACCAAGGTGATGTGCAATTACGGATCCTCAATATTCCCGACGGCAAGGATCCCGATGAATTCTTAAAACACCACGCCACGGCTGATTATGAGCGATTGCTGGATAATGCGCCCCTGTGGATCGATTGGCAAATCCAGCAGGCGATCCACCCCCGAAACCTCCAGCAGCCCGATCAGATGCAGGCGGCCACGGAGGAATTGGTCAAATTACTGGGAAATTTACCTAATCCGACCTTAAGAACCTATTACATCCAGAAATGCTCGGAATTACTCGGCCAGGGCAATACCCGACTCGTCCGGCAGATCGAAGAGAATCTACGGCTCCAGGTTAAAGGGCAACGCTGGCACGGTCGATCGGCCAAATGGCAAACTCCCGGTGACCGATCGCTTCTGGAAGAAGCCGAGTCCCAACTGTTGCAACTGTATCTCCATGCCCCCCAGCATCGTTCCACAATTGTGGAAGTCTTGGAAGAGCGCGATTTGGAATTCAGCCAGTCCCACCATCGTTTTCTCTGGCGACAAATTTTAGAAATTCAAGCCGCGAATCCCACCGCCTCAGAATTTGTCGCGCCGGATGCGCCAGATTTGTTGACTTTGCTGCGCGATCGCTGCACTGAGTTCCCCACGGAAATGACGCAGGTGTATCGCCTGTTTGAACTGGATGAAAAAACCACCACGGATATTCAGCGGGCGGAACTAGTGATTCGTACAGCCGCCGCTGCCATGGAGCGGGTCATGTGCGAAAAGCGTCGCCGACATTTTCTCGATTTGTGGAAAAATACTGACTTCGTGACGTCCCCGGATCTGGGGCAGTATTACCAGCAAAAAGTTTACGCCGAAGATCAACGGATTCGTGAACTCGATCGGCAGCGGCAAGTGAACTTTTCCGATCTCGTGCTCAGCCCTTGGGTAGGCGAGTGACGCCAAACAGAAACCGGGGTTCTTTGGCAAATTTAGGCAAGAAGCCTAGTTGTCCGTAGAACCCCGGTTTCTAACATCCCCAACGCTAGTCGCGCCTATTCATCGCAATACAGCGTTTCGCGAGTCTCTCGACCTGTGACGGAATTGCGGCCTGTGGCCAACTTGCAGAGCAACAGCCGCGTATCTTCCCGCATCTGGGTATCGGTGAAGTCCGCACCGTCAATCTTCGAACTCTCGAACTTGGCATTGAACGCAAAGGCCCCTTCCAAATTGGCATCGCTCAAGTCCGCCTCAGAAATGCGGGCACTGTCCAACGTGGCATTCCGCAGATCCGCACCCACGAGGTTCGATGCTTCCAAATTCGCAGCAAAAAAGCTGACCCCTTGCAGGTTGGCATGGCTAAAATTTGATTCCCGCAGGTTGGCATGGTTGAAGCTGGAATCGGTTAAATTCCGGTTAGAAAAATCTCGGCCTACCAGAAATTCCTTGTTATAGTCCTCTGCCCAGGCTGGAGTCAGCGTGCACAGTAACCCGATCGCGACGATCGCCACCCACAATGCCAAGCGCTGAAACTGTGCAGCAAGCTTTTCAATCCGTATTTCGGTACGCATTTCGGTACGCATTCACCAACTGAATCTTTTCAAACAATCTGCCTATTCTTAGATCGTACATCGGTGGGGCACGGTCGTAACTCGGGGAATCCTAGAAAAGACCGTGAGCAACACAGCCATGAGCAGTCCCTCTTCTACCCATCCCACCCCCGATCCTGGCCTCCTAGGAGAACAGTTAGTGGCCCAATGGGTCGCCACAAAAGGCGGCACTGTCCTGTATCAGCGCTGGCATTGCCGCTTTGGCGAATTAGATGTCGTGGCACTCAATGCCGCTGGCGATCTAATCTTCATCGAAGTCAAAACCCGCCAGCCCTACAACTGGGATTCCGATGGCTCCCTCGCCGTCACCCGTCAGAAGCAAACCAAACTCTGGAAAACCGCCCAAATATTTCTGCTCAAACATCCCCAGCACCGCGATCGCCCCTGCCGGTTTGATCTTGCGTTGGTTCATTGTTCTCCCCGATCGCACAGCCAACCCGATCACCCTGGATTTAGCCGCACGATCGCAAACTACCACTTAACTTTGGTGAATTATTTAATCAACGCCTTGGAATTTAACCAGCGTATCTAACTGACCTGCAACGAATCCCGATGGAACTAAATGGAACTAAACTGACTGAATTGATTCGCTCAAGAGTGATTCGCTCAATTCAGTCCTTACCTAGCTTGCTCAACCCACTCAACCCAAGCATTTAACGCCTAGGCAACCTCATAAAACCGAGAATCTGCTCATCATAAGCACTTCTCCGCTCACCACCTGCCCTAAGCTAAGGTCTCAGGGCAATAACCTAAACCCTGCACAAACTGGCCTCGAAAGGCTTCGATTTCCGCCCGATCGGGTTGGCCATGGGACACCACTGCTATTTGGTAGCGTTGCATCACATCGATCGGCATCTGGCCCATCTCTAACCCCCAAAGGGCCATCTGGACACGAACATTGGGTTCATAGGGAATGCCCAGCTCATTCAGGAAGGCGCGAAAATCACCATCCTGCTGCGGGTTAAGTGGGTGTTCAAACTTAACTCGCACCACCCATCCATCAATTTGATGAATCACCGTCATGAAGAGAAGCGGCAATTGGGTATTCGCATGCAGAAACTCAACAATCCGAAGGGTGAGGCTGGCATTCGCAAGGTAGTAAAGATAATCCATACAAGATGTCCTCGCAAATGCGACACTTTCAATCATCGACGGCAATCCGCTGTAAATGTAGGGGAATATCCCCCAACCTAGGAGCGGGAACCTACCCAAAAAAAGTGAATTTCCAGGGAAGAAATTTTTGAGGCTAAATTTTAGTTAATGTTGATTAAAAAATGTATTAATAGGTACATTTATAAGTCCTAACTTTACAATTACCAACGATTAGTGAAGTTAGTTTTTGGACTCTATCGTTATTGTACACATTCTCCATACTTTACAATTACCAACGATTAGTGAAGTTAGTTTTTGGACTCTATCGTTATTGTACACATTCTCCATAGTTCTATACATTCCCTCTAGTTCCATTCCCCTGTACGCTGATTGTCTAGACTTTGTTCCGATACAATTCCATGGATCTCGATCGCAGCCTCTCGGCCTACGACTACACCTTACCGGAGACACAGATTGCCCAAAATCCCGCCCATCCCAGGGATCATTCTCGGCTGATGGTCATCTCCGATCGCTCCCAGCATCGTCATCAACATTTTTATGAGCTAGAGCAATTCCTCCAACCGGGCGACCTGTTAGTGATGAACAACACGCGGGTGATTCCGGCGCGATTGTACGGCCACAAGCCCACCGGTAGCCAAGTTGAAGTTCTCTTATTGGAGGAAAAAAGTCCTAACCAGTGGCTTGCACTGGTCAAACCGGGTCGCAAGTTACAACCCGGTGCAGTGATTGAATTTACGCCGATCGCCCCCCAGAACACATCCGTGCAATTAGCTGCAACCATCCTCGATCGGGACAGCGCTACGGGAGGCCGACTCCTGGAATTCCGCACTGCAACGAATCAGTCTTTGCTAGAAGTGATTGAGCAATACGGGCACATGCCCTTGCCGCCCTACATCCAGGACAGCCAATCCACCCCGGAGCAATACCAAACGGTCTACGGCGATCGCCTCGGATCCGCCGCTGCCCCCACAGCAGGCTTGCACTTCACCCCAGAATTACTGGAACGGTTAACCCAAAAGGGGGTGGATCGCACATTTGTTACATTACATGTCGGCGTGGGCACCTTCCGTCCCGTGGAAGTGGAGGACATCACCCAGCACGAGATGCATGGGGAGTGGATTGAAGTCCCAGCGGAAACCGTTGAAAAGGTGCGGCAAACCCAAATCAATGGGGGGCGCGTGATTGCCGTGGGAACAACCTCTGCCCGATCGCTCGAAGGAGCCTCCCAGCGATCGGGGAAGCTGGAACCCTACTGCGGCAAAACGGAGATTTTTATCTATCCCGGTTACGATTGGAAAACCGTGGATGGAATGATCACCAATTTCCACCTCCCGAAATCCAGCTTGATGATGATGATCAGTGCACTGATTGGCCGTCAGCGACTGTTGGATCTCTACGCAGAAGCGATTCGTGAGAACTACCGTTTTTATTCCTTCGGGGATGCCATGCTGATTTTGCCCGAGGCCAAAATTTAGCCTGGATCGCTATCCATTTCCGACCACACCACCCGTCACAACAAATTCATCGGATCAATGTCGATCGTTAAGCTGACGGACTGGCCGCAGTACGATCGAAGGGTAGCTAAGTCCGGCAAATTGGGGACACTTCCCAGAGGACTCTTCAGTAATATTTGCCAACGGTAGCGCTGCGCCACTCGTAAAATCGCCGCCGGGGCGGGGCCGAGGAGTTCATAGTTTGCATCCGGTTTTGCATCCAGCTGCGTCAGAACTTGGGCTACCCGATCGGCAGCTTTTTGCACCGCCACGGCATCGGGACTACTGAACTTCAGCAAAATCAGCCGTCCCGTAGGCGGATAATTCAACGCAGCTCTCAGGGGCAATTCCGCTGCTACAAAGGCCGCATAGTCCTGTTTCACCACTGCCTGCACGACGGGATGCTCCGGCGTGTAGGTCTGCAAAATCACGCGACCAGGGTCAGCTCCACGCCCCGATCGGCCCGCCACCTGCAGTAGGGTTTGAAAGGCCCGTTCACTGGCCCGGAAATCCTGGAGATGGAGTAACCCATCTGCCGCCACAATGCCGACCAGCGTCACCTGGGGAAGATCAATCCCTTTGGTCAGCATTTGTGTCCCGACTAGGAGATCCGCGTCCCCATTGGCAAAGCGGGTCAGTAAAGCGCGATGGGCTCCTTTGGTGCGTGTTGTATCACTGTCAAATCGCAATACCCGCAGCTCTGGAAATAACTTTGTTAACTCTTGGGTCACTTTTTGAGTCCCGCTGCCAAAATGTTTGAAATAGGGAGAGGAACAGTCGGGACAATGCTGAGGTTGAACTTGAGTATATCCACAGTAATGACACCGCAATAACTCCACCGCATCCGCATGGGTGTGATGATAAGCCAGCGGAACATCACAGTTGGGACAATCCATCACATAGCCACAACTGCGACAGGAAACGTGGGTACTATGGCCACGACGATGGATAAATAAAATTCCTTGCTGTCCAGTTTGTTTAAGCTGAGTAATATGTTCTTGCAACGCTCGACTGAACATCGATCGATTACCAGATTGCAATTCCCATCGCATATCTACAACTTGAATCTGGGGCATGGGTCGATCGTGAATTCGTCGGGGCATGGAGAGATAGATCGAGTCCGATCGCTGGGCCGTAGCCCAACTTTCAAATGACGGGGTAGCAGACCCTAAAATTAAGGGACAGTTTGCAAGCTGCGATCGCCATTGGGCCACCGTCCGGGCATGGTAGCAGGGAACGGGTTGATCTTGTTTAAAACTGGAGTCATGTTCTTCATCTAGAATAATCAACCCCAAATTCGGCAGGGGCGCAAAAATAGCCGATCGGGTGCCAATCACAACCTGGGGCTGTCCCAGCAGCATTTGCCGCCAGGTATCGTAGCGTTCACCATCGGATAGGGCACTGTGATACACGCACACCCGATCGCCAAACCGCGCCCGAAAGCGATCGGTCAATTGCGGCGTTAACCCAATTTCCGGCACCAACACCAACGCCGATTGCCCCTGCTGTAACAGAGGCGCGATCGTTTGGAGATAGACCTCCGTTTTGCCCGATCCCGTCACCCCATGCAACAGCACTTGCTGAGAGCCTTGCAACGATCGCAGATTAGCCAAAACCTGGGTTTGATCCGCAGTTAACACTTTGGCCATGTCGGCCTCGATCTCAGACTGTTCCTGACGCAGTATTTCACGCAGTTGCAGCGTCACTAAACCTTTTTTTTCTAAGGTTCTGACAACAGAAACACTGACTTGACACTGTTGCAGTAATTCCGCCAGCCAGACCTCTCCCCCTCGCCGCTTCAGCTGATCCAAAACGGCCCGCTGCCGATCGCTCAGCCCTTCGCTCTGATCAGACACCCAGGTCACCGTTTGCTGTTGTTTTGTCCGAATCTGCTCTGGGGGCTGTAAATAACTTTCCACAAGCCCTAAGGACTCTAGTTCCTGAGCCGCTCGATTGGCCCCTTTAATTTTCTGCTGAATAAACTTCCAGGAATAATCTCCCGTTTTACTCTGTTGCAACAAATTCCATAATTTTTGAGCGGGCAAGGTTAATTCAGGCAATGCGTCCGGTTCACTTTGTTGGCCGGTTTGGCAGCGCAGACGACGTTGCGATCGCGTCAGCAATCCTGGCGGTAATGCAACCCGAATCACCTGCATGAGGGAGGTTTGGTAATAGGTTGCCACCTGGTTTAACAATTGCCAGTAGGTGGAGGGAAAAAAGGCACGACTGACGATCGACTCCACTGGACGAATTTGCTGCGGATCCAAATCATCGGTTAAGGCATTGAGCCAACGAATCGCGATCGCGCCGACCTGCTGCGCCCCAAAGGGAACTGTCAACACATCCCCCACTGCAATCTCCATACCCTGGGGGACGGTATAGGTGTATAGCCCCTGGGCTCCTGGACAATCCACCAAGACTTCTATCCATGGGCTCATGGGAACGATCGCCCCATCAGGCATAATTGCAGCACTATCCAAAGGTGACACAGGCACGCTTTCCAACAATATTTCCCACAATACTTCCCAATGAGCTGATTAGAATCTTCTCCCTGAATATAGCGAACTTTACTATAGCCATTTGCCTATAGCAAATTGTCTACAGCGACTGTATTGGAAAGTACTGAACTCCAATGCGTCATACAAAATTGAGCCCCATAGCCCCCCCTATACCGTTAACCCGCTAAAGCTTAAGAAAAAGTGCAGAACTTCCTACAACAGCTAAGAGAATGCTAAAAAATCTACACTTAGAAAAGTTTTCTGAGTGTTTTACTTCCCAAAAAACAGTCATGGATATTGTCTCCCATTGAACCAAAACGCCAAAGTTAAGAGCGAGTACTTAAACTCAGTTAAAACTCATCCAACAGTTTTACAGCCTTTTAGGCCAATTCTTGACCCGCTTAAAGTCGGTGTAGCTGCTGATTATGAACCATTTGTCCAGCACTCTATGTCACAACTCTACGCTGAAACAGATCGTCTATTTATTTCTAGCTGATAATAAGGGATGTAAATTTTTCAAGAATTTCGTTAAATTAACTACAGAATATAATTATTCAAACTTTAAAATTGTAGGTCTACGGAAGTTAGGTCCATGGAAGTCTCAGAAGAGGGTAAATGCTCTCTCAGCAAGACTCAGGCTTACAAAATGCATCAACCAACTTCTACCGTTTCAGAATTTTTTGCATCTTTCCTTATAGTTTAGCTAACTGCCGTAGTAGCAACCTTTTTCACTGAGTTTGCCACTTAGCTGAGCGTGTTCCTAGCAAGTCTTGTTGCTCCGTCTAGAATAGGGCTGAGCTATCTAGTTCAATGATTCAACCTAATTCGTTCAGTTGAGCAGTTTCCAATTCCAATATTGTCATCTTTGCAAAAAAATCCCATGAGTACGGGTTGAACTGTCTTTCGGTTGTGAATCATTTAACTAATGGACTAACAGTTGAAACAGCAAGTCTTTTTAGAGTCTTTCAAATAACTGTTCCCTGCTTTATTCTCTACACTCCACTAATCATTTTTCACTGAATATTTAAACCCCCATCCATCATTTTAAAATGAGCAGAAAATCAAATTCCACCTCTCATTTAGAAGTCCTTTCCAGTGAACCTCGATCGAACTCAGGAGAGTCATTAGAGTCTATACAAGCGGATTCATTTGGTAATTTTTTAGACATCGATAAAGCTGACCTCATCACCCTGGAAGTTTTTGATGAACCTGATGGGTTTGATGACTCCAGTAACCTGGAATCCTTAGAAGAGACTGCACAACCTACTTGGACAGCGACCTATAGCCGTGGGATCTCAGATGATGCGATCGGGTCTTTTTTCAAGGAAATGGCTCGCTATCCCTTATTAAAAGCAGATCAAGAAATTGAACTGGCACGCCAAATCCGAACTGGCAACGAGATTGAGCGCCATCGAGAGAATTTGACAACAGCGCTCGATCGAGCACCTACAAAATTGGAATTAGCCAATCATCTGAGCTTTACCGAAAAACAACTGGATCATCAGCTGCACCTAAGTCGGGTGGCTAAACGGACAATGATTCGCTCTAACCTCCGTCTGGTTGTCTCGATCGCAAAGCGCTACTTGAATCGTGGAGTTCCGTTCCTAGATTTGATCCAGGAAGGGGCTTTGGGTTTGCACCGTGCCACTGAAAAGTTTGATCCAGACAAAGGATATAAATTCTCTACCTATGCCTATTGGTGGATCAGACAGGGCATTACACGAACGATCGCAAACGATGCCAGAACCATCCGTTTACCCATCCATATTGTAGAAAAACTCAATAAGCTGAAACGGGCTCAACGTGATCTTCGGCGAGACCTCGGCAGAAATCCAACGGAGGCAGAATTAGCTACATCATTAGCAATTCCCCTAGATCAAGTTGCCTATCTTCAGCAAGTACGCCGCCAATCGCTATCCCTCAACCATCGAGTCGGCAAAGGTGAAGATACGGAATTACTGGATTTATTAGAAGATGGCATGACCCAGTCTCCTGAAGCTCAAATGAGTGAAGCTGTCATGCGGCAAGAAATTACTGAAATCTTGGGCACTGTTCTGACGCAACGGGAGCGTGATGTCATTTCGCTGCGGTATGGCTTAACCACCAGTAAACCTTGCACCCTTGAGGAAGTGGGCTGTATTTTTAATCTTTCTAGGGAACGGGTTCGACAAATTCAAAGTAAGGCCATGCGCAAGCTGCGACGGCCCCAAGTGGCTGAGCGTCTTAAAGGCTGGCTAGGGTGACTTTTTCCTTGAGTGACCGGATGTTTAACTCGGGATGCATAGGCTGGCTATCCGTATGACAATGAAACTTATCCAGATTTGTTATGGATAGAAGTTTCCCCCGTTGCCTTGCGGTTTGATACAGGAGATCAGGAAATGAAAATTTGGGTCAATGAACAGTTGGATCCAGCTGGATTACTTTATGTCTGTATTGCTTGCTGTGACGAACAACAAGCCCAGGACTGTCGTCAATCCTTTGAGGAAAATTTGACCCAGCAGCAAAAATCAGCAGGCTGGATAGTTAGGACTCGAACAGTAGAATCTTGGGATGAAGTCCCGGCCAGTGCGTTAAAACTGGACTAAATTGAATTGAACCCTTGAATTGATCTACCGTTGCGAGGCGATCGTTGTGAGTCTGAATACCCTGATTAAGTCAGAGCAGTCAGTTGCTGAACCTGGTAGCTCTGAACCATTTGATACCTGTGTGATGTCAACCTATGGGCGTTTTCCCTTAACCTTAGTGCGGGGGGCAGGGTGTCGGGTCTGGGACGATCGAGATCGCTCCTACTTGGACTTTGTGGCAGGGATTGCAACCTGTACCCTAGGCCATGCCCACCCAGCAATGGTGCAGGCTGTGACCCAGCAGATGCAGACCCTGCATCATGTTTCCAATTTGTACTACATTCCACCCCAGGGTGATTTGGCGAAATGGTTGGTGGATCATTCCTGCGCCGATCGCGTCTTTTTCTGTAATTCGGGTGCTGAAGCCAATGAAGGCGCGATTAAGCTAGCCCGCAAGTATGCCCATGTGCGTCGGGGAATTGAAAATCCGGTGATTGTGACTGCTCAAGCCAGTTTCCATGGGCGAACCCTAGCAACCGTCACTGCTACCGGCCAACCCAAATACCAACAGAACTTCAGTCCCTTGGTTCCAGGGTTTCACTATGTTCCCTATAACGATTTAGCTGCACTGGAAGCTGTGATTGAAGCGTTAGATGCAGAGACTCCTCAAGTCGCAGCAATTCTTTTGGAACCCTTGCAAGGTGAAGGCGGCGTCCGCCCCGGCGATCAGGCTTATTTCCAACGGGTTCGTCAGTTGTGTGATGAAAAGGAGATTCTGCTGATTCTGGATGAAGTGCAAACTGGGATGGGACGCACAGGACATCTTTGGGGCCATGAAACGTTGGGGATTGAACCGGATATTTTCACATCTGCAAAGGGGTTAGGGGGGGGCGTTCCGATCGGCGCTGTTCTGTGCAAAGCGTCCTGTGATGTTTTCCAACCGGGGGATCACGCCAGTACCTATGGTGGCAATCCTTTAGTCTGTGCAGTGGCTCTATCGGTTTGTCAGACCCTAGAACGGGAGCACATTCTCCAGAATGTGCAGCAGCGAGGTGAGCAGTTGAGGTCGGGGCTTCAGACCTTGGCTAGCAAGTACCCTCACCTGATTTCCGAAGTGCGAGGATGGGGCTTAATTAATGGTTTGGAATTGAAGCCTGATCAACCGGTAACTGCGATCGAAGTGGTTAAAGCAGCGATGCAAGAGGGCTTGTTACTCGTTCCTGCAGGGCCCCAGGTCGTGCGATTTGTCCCCCCGTTAATCGTTAGCGCAGAAGAAGTTGAGCAAGCTTTAGCCCTATGTGATCTGGCTTTAGCACAGGTTTAGTCCTAGGGATGTAGGCTAGAGCAACTGTCTGCAATCCAGACGACTGGCGGGTGCAATGATACTGCCCGCTGAATTCGCTCTTTGCGATTGGCAGTTGATCTGTATACAATGAGAGACTGCATGAAATGTCGAACATTCACAGCTTGGAGAACGAAGCATGTCCCGTGTATGTCAGTTGACTGGCAAGAAAGCTAATAATGCCATGGCGGTGTCCCACTCTCACCGCCGGACAAAAAAGCTGCAAGAAGCTAATCTGCAATGGAAGCGCATTTGGTGGCCGGAAGGAAATCGCTTTGTGCGTTTGCGCCTTTCTACAAAAGCAATCAAAACCCTGGAAATCAAAGGTCTATCCGCTTTTGCTAAGCAAGCAGGGCTCAATCTAAACAAACTGTAAATCTCTACTCGAAGGTTGTTGTCAAATCAACCACTCAGATGGTGCAGATTAGCCAATGGGGGCGATAGTCTTGAAACTTAAGACTATCGCCCTTGGTTATTTTGAGGGAATTTGGCGGGAAATCTTTCCCTTAGCAAAAAGATACTCATCTAAACTTTACGTGATCGGGTTTATCAAAGGCTGCGATCGCGGGTACGTTAGGAATAATCCGACAACTCTAAGCAATTTTGGCAAATAACTTACTAGATTTTGCCGATTAACACAGTCGAGGAATCTGTTTTGCTGAATTCTACGGAGTCAATTGGGAGGAAAATCGCCCTATCTTCATGGGTACAAGCTACTTCAATGAATTATTCCGAGTAAATAATTGATTGATAACTATCATTCCCCTGAGACCATATAGAGGGAAATCGAAGGAATCTGCTGGTTTTTTGCCAGTTTGAAAAGTAGTGAGTAATATCGAAACAGGTTTCCATCTAACCTGACTCTTCTGGGTATACAGCCCAAAAGTAGAAAACCCGGATAATCGGATTAATTACCTTCTCTCAGCATCCAGTTTTGCAGCATTTGCTCTTTAATCATTCGCTATGTCAAACCGTCATTTCTCCAAAGCTATTCAGAGTCTTGTTCGAGAAATCTGGAAACTCCAGCGATCGATGAGCAAGCGTCTTGTCAATTGGTTGTTGCGAGCCACGTTTGTTGCGAATCGGCGGGCAACCACAAATTCAGGGTTTATTCTACCTACCACCGTGCTGCTGATTTTGGTGGTTTCCCTCACGGTCGGAGCCTTAACCTATCGCGCCTATAGCCGCAATACCCAAGTCATTGTCCAAAACCAGCAGCGGGTTCTTTACAATGCGGCCACCCCTGCGATCGATCGGGCGCGATCGAAGCTTGAATTCATGTTTGATTCTTCGAAAGACACCCGCTATCCCGGCGGGGTGCCCCAGGAGAGTTACTTGATGGCAATGCTGTTGAACGATGGCAAAACCAAAGGATTAGCCCGCCTGCCCTTGGCCACACCTGATGCGAGTGGTAACACCGATCCCTACACCCTGCCGGATGAAACTCGCTTGGATCTGGGAACGCGCCCTGGAGCTGGGGAAATGTCTGATAATGGCCCAGATAATGCTTGGTCATTCCGGACAGATACCAACGGGGATGGCAAAGAAGATGCGACGGTTGTTTATTCCATCGTATTTAGTACCCCTAAGGGAACCAATACCCTGTCCTTTGACCAAGTTCTAGTCCGAACGAATGATGCGGATAAAGCGGCTGCCCAAATTGTGCGCCATGGGCCGTTGAGTAATGAAACCCAGGGGGCCTGTAAGGTTTCGAGTGCAACTGGGGGTAACCAAGCAGAAGAAGGCTGGTTCCTAGATGCGAGTAATACCTCGACGATTCGGAAGAATTTCCAAGTCGATTCTTTTGTTATTCCAGACGACCCCAAGAGTGCTGCGGTCACCATGGAATTTCACCAGGATCGGCAACTGAACCGGGGGAATAAGTGGGGGGCTTGGTTTAGAAATGATTTAGAAATCTCTCCGGGGCCGGCCTTCCGCTGGAATGGGGCTATGCATACCGAGGGCAGCTTTGTCTTTGGGGGCAATGCGTTTAACGCCTTTTTGATCAGTGCTAAGGCTTCTTGTTTGTTCTACCCTGAAGCTTCCATTATCTCGGCAACCAATACAACACCGAAGGATGCGACGGAAACAGATATGGATTTCCAAGGGCAAGTTATGTCCTTGGGTCGGGTGGGAACAGGAACGACCCCTGACCAAACGAATATCCCCATCCACGTCCAAGTGGGGCAAGGTGTAAATACAGCTCCGACCATCACTACTGCGACGGATACTGTAGCAACGACCGATAAGGCGACGATGTTGACGATGCTCAGTAATCCAGAACGATTATTGGCTGCGGATAAATACAAATCCGTCAAAGGGGATAACAACCGTGCGGGGTCTACCTGGAATGCCTTCAAAAACGGGCCAATGGCGACCCGTATTGTCAATGTGAAGGAACCGGCTCCCTACGTGGATGACCTTTATCGAGCTGATGATTTGTGGGGGCCGAAGCCTCGTTATGGTCCTAACAAAGATGATCAAATTCCGGCTGACAAGAAGGTGGGTGATGAAATTGTCGGGAAGCCTAATTTGACCCGCAATGATCCCCCAACTGCAGATGCGTTTGGGGAGGTTGGATTTGATGGCTATTGGGAGCGTCGAGCGCGGAATGAAGGCTTACGCATCTTAGTGGGGGAACGTCTAGAACTGGGGAATTTATTTGGCTGGAACACAGCACGGGATAACACCAAGGATGGTTACATTGAGAACCCAAGTTCTACTCGAATCAGTTTCTCGGCTTCGTTCTTGGAGCGAGATGCGGATCCGCTCTATCCTCCAACCGTGAAGCCCTATCCCATTGATAATGACAAAGTCAAAACCCTAACGCATATTCAGCAGCAACGGCGATCGCTGCGGGATAACCTAGCGGCAGTCCAGAGTGCAGCAATTTACCATGGGGCAGTCAACAAAGACTATCCTGTGGCATGTTTAGCTTCGACGGTGCATCCTGGGACTTCCCTGACCTTGCGGGAATCTACCAATTTCTTCCCAACATTGCTGAGAGATGGTGCGGCAAATAATGCGCCAACGTTAGCGTTGTTCTCGAATTTCTTGGTAGGTCGGGGAACGAATGGTCTGGAGTTTCAACCTCCAGACAAGGATCAAGCAACGTTTGAGAGTGATGTTGCTAACACGAATTCTGCTCTACGGAAGGCATTGGATAACTTAGCGAACTTTGCAGGTGATCCAGATGGTGCATTTCCTCCTAAGCCCAACGATACCGTGGTGCATCCCTATCCAGCCATGGCAATGTGGGGGAACTTTTCTAACCTGCGTCGTGCCTTGTCTAGATTGGATTCCAAGGGCTACGCCAATCTGAGTATTGCAGACAAGACCTATATCCAAACGGCAGCCTGTACCGTTGGGATGTTAGCCTACAACATTGACCAAATCCAACGGTTTGATCCCACCAATCCAAGTTATGATTTGGCTTCTTGGAACGGCGAGTCTAACTTGTTGGTTCAGTTGGGCGAAGAGTTGTATAAGTACATGAATGGTGATCCTTCCGATGGTGAAGTATTGACCAAAGCCCAGCAATATTGGTCTAGTTACGATCCAGCAAGTCCTAATAACAGCGGGGTTGCTGGATCAGAAGGAGAGAAAAACTTCTTTGATGTACCGCCGGAAGCTTACATTGAGCTACTGCGCCAAAAGTACAGTGCTGATCATCCTATAGTTCGCTTGGCTGAACTGATCATGCTGAACTTCCAGGTGCGGCGAGATCGTACCTTTGGATTCCGCTCTTCCCCTGCCTTTGGCACCTATGTCATTAACGTGGGTTCTCCTACGTCTCCTAACACGATTGCCTACCCCTCTGCCTGCGACCCAGATCTCTTTCCGATAGTCAGGCAGGCAGCTAATGCAAGGCTGAATAACCAATCTGCGCCGGTGGGTCTTTCGGTGGATAGTAGTGGTAATCCACAGTCACTGAATCCACCCAGTTCTCCTCTGCCTTCGGTCTCGTTACCCAATGGGATTGAGTTAGGTACTCTAGATATGCAGCGAGTCCAGTTTGCGCGGTTGGGACTCTCTCGTCTCTGTGGTGCTCTTGAACTCCCCCGCGATGAGAGGGCTGATAGTGGTAATGGAAGGACTACTTATAATCCACGGGATCCTAGGCTAGATCCTAGAAGTGCCACCTATGATCCTGTCTATGCGATGACGGCACCCCGCCCGGTGGTGAAACCCAAGTTTCCAGCGCTCTATTATCTCTTCCCAGAGGCGGATCATGACTTGGATGGGGAGTTGGTGGATACCAATGATGATTTTGTGGCTGATGTAGTCGGTGAGTATGATCATCGTCAGCCTGGCCATGAGGACTTCATGGATGGAACAGAAGTGACAGCCAAGGTTCTGAATTCAACCCCTCCAAGAACTATTCGGGCTTCTAAAGCGGAACTGGTAGGTTTGACAGTACAGCAAGTGACTGGACAACAGAGTGTTCCTCGTGGTGGGCGAGCCGATAAAGTCTCAGGGGATATGGAACCCTACGTGGTGGATGACTATGTGAAGAAGATTGCCAGTGATAAGAAGGTTGTCTTCAAGCGTATCCAGACAGATGCTACGCCGAAACCACCTACGCCGTATTTCAATGCAGTAACCACCATCAACCCAGTAGCCATTAGTCTGTTGCCGCCTAGAACTGCCCAAAGACCGGGTTTTGCAAGATATCCTGATGCAACAAGGACGGTATTCCCAATACCGGATCATGGTGTTGCCCAGGTGGCCATTCAGCCCGTGGTGGATACTAGCCAGTGGAAGTTGCCCTTCGTAGATGCTCCAGCGGATGATGCATTGAACCCGAATCGGATTATGTTGCCTAGGGGGGTGACGCCGGAGTCGATTCGTGCCTTGGCTTGGGCCCCTAGTGGTTCGCGCCGTGCGTTGGCTGTGCCGTTCCTGGACAAGGCTTTCTTTGATCCACGGCAGTCCATGTTAGCCCGATCGATGGACATTGATATTGATATTTTGCGGAATAGCAAAGTCAAGGATCAACGGGCCTCTGGTGGAACTCCGTTTGCTCCAGATGATGTCTGGTTGCCGGTGAGCGGCATTGTCTATGCCTTCCGTGAGGATGCTGTGCGGGAAGATGCCATCTCTCGACCGGAAAATACTCGGAAAAATACGATGGATGTGCGTGATCCGGCTAATCCAATGGATCCTGAGGTTCCCCTCACGGCAGATAATCGTGGAATTTCGACAAAGCCGATCGATTATCTAGCGGATCCTGATCGTCGTCCCTATGGCTTCCGTCTGCGTAACGGGGTTGACCTGAAACGGGCAGATAGCTTGGTGGGTGGTAATTTCAAGGTGGGTGATAACTATCGAGGGCTATCCTTCTTTACTGATCAACCGCTCTATGTGCGAGGGGATTATAACCTGCACCAGAATGCGGCTGGTAACCTGTTAGAGGAGTTTACCGAGAAAATCCAAGATAAAGCCTTTAACGCAGCCGACTTTTACGATAGTCGTAAGACGCTTGACACGGAGTTCGCTCGACCAGATAGGGATCGTTGGCGTCCATCTGAATTGTTGGCCGATTCTATTAGTATTCAGTCGAATGCCTTCTGTGATGGCAGCGCTGAGGATTACTTCGTTCGTAATCCTGATGTCATTGATGCTGATCGCTACCACCAACCTAGCTATAGTGGCTCCAATACAGGTGGGTTGTACGAGTTGGGTTGTAAGAATAAGGATCGAACCTCGTTCCAAAATGCGAGTCGCCCCAATACGGACTTCAGAACGAACACTTGGGCTTGGCTGCGGGAAAACCCAGCGGTTGTGACCCGTAATGCTGCTGCTGCCAACGGAGCGACCACAAGACCCTTGGGCAAAGATCCCAATGTCTTTAATACTGATATCACGGTAACCTACCCCAACTATTTGTCAGTTGGGGGTGATCCTGATATGCCCATTGAGATTTCGCGCATTGGTGAACCGTTTGGTATCGCTCCCCCGAGAAGACGCTCTGGATCCTTAACAGTAGATTCAGAAAAAGCCTCTCGACCGATTCCGGAATACTTTAATGATTCCAATGTCTCTGGTAATAATCCCTATAGTGATTTGGCGAATAACGCTCGCTTAGCACCTGCGCAGACCACTCGTCTGAATTCGATCGTGGTCAGTGGGATCCCGCCATCCCGTGCAGGTCAATCCTACGGTGGTTTACACAACTTCCCCCGATTCCTAGAGAACTGGGGGAGCGTACCTCTGTACTTCTCCGGCTCGTTCCTCCAACTCAGTTTTAGTAACTATGCGACGGGTCCCTTTGAAGCAGAGGCATGGGAATTAACCAACCAAGGGGAGCTAGCGGCGGCTGATCAATCTGGGGAAAGAATAGGTTACTACAGTCCGCCTAACCGTTTCTGGGGGTATGATGTAGCGCTCCAGTTTGCGCCTGCTGGCCCTGCTGCTTCTCGGTTTGTCTCTCCCAGTTCCACCAAGAATGAGTTCTACAGTGAACCCCAGGTGAATGATCCCTACATTCGTCAACTTTGCCAAGCGGCTAAAACGGGTAAGGTTCCGAGTGTTCCTGCAGCACGTCGCAATAGCCTAGCTTGCCCAACTTAAGGAGTGATTATGCGCACATCAGATTCTTCCCAGTCCGTACGATCGCTCCGGTTCTTGGTGCGGTGGCTGCCATTCCTAGGCCACTCCTCGGAGCAAGGACTGACGTTAATTGAGTCTTTAGTGGCGATCGTGGTTATCTCGATCACGCTTGTCGCGATTACACCACCCATTTTCTTTGCGACTGCTACGCGCATTCAAAATCGCCGTGCAGAGCAGGGGCTGGCACTGGCTCAAGGTGAAGTAGAACGAGTGCGCACGATCGTAGAACGAGGTCAGTATTTTGATACAGACTTGCCGGCTCCTGTAACTGGGGCTCTCAGCAATACCAATCCTGCGCCCCCAACCACCGCTTTAACGGGATTACGAAAGGCATCCAATGTCGATTTACGAGACACCACAGCTTCTCCACCTCTATGTACAGAGGCCAGTCCCTCTGCTCAACCTTCGCTTACCCAGTATGTAAGGGTCGATGTGGATGGGGACTGTACGGCTGATTTCCTAGTACAAACATTTCGGACAGCCGGGACTTCGATTCAATCCACGGATAATGCGGGGAATACCACGAACCTGTCAGTGGGTTTCACGATGGGAGTGCGGGTGTACTCTGTATTAGCGGAAGCCAATTTGAAGGCAGGTAAAGCTGAAACGACGCAGGCCAGCTTGCGGATGACTTCGGGGCAGGGAGGATTTAGATTGCGTCCGGTGTCTGTACTCTATTCTACGGTTGTCAAAAATAGTAATTCCCAAGGGCTTTCAAGTTATCGAGAACTTTGCAAAGCTGGGAAGTGCTAATGCAGTTATCTAGGCTAGCTAGTTGATGTAACGTCTCCCTTTCTCGGAACCTTCTTGTTGGCATGACCATGATTTCTCTTAAGTCTCATCCTAAGTCTCGTCTATTGCGTCTGCTGCGGTGGTCATTGAAGGTTCGTTCGACCAGCGGCTTTACCTTGCTAGAGCTATTGGTGGCCTTAGCGATCGGTAGCCTAATTGTGACTGGGCTCCTCTATGGCGTGGTGGAGTTGATGCAGACTAACCAGCGGGATGCTAGCCGTAGCGATACCCAACGGGAGGTGCAAGCTGCCCTAGATTATATGGCTCGGGATCTCAAAGAGGCTGTATACGTTTACGATGGGCGGTGTTTAACAGGCGACGGTGCGAATCCTTTCAATAAAACTACGGGCCAGAAGCGCTGTCCTGGAGTCTTGAATTATGTGCCCGCTGCACTTAATGATGCGACCAGTCTTCCTGTCTTAGCCTTTTGGCGAGTTGACCCCCTACCCCAAAATTTGATCGATCGCTGCCGCACTAGTGCGGGTACTGCCAATGCTGCCACAAGTTTACAAGGGGTTCCTTGTATTTCTCAGCGGATGTATACCCTAGTGGTGTACGCACTAAATACGGATAATGCCAACAGGCTATGGCGTGGCAGGGGGCGAATCACTCGTTACGAGTTACCCCAGTTTACAACTGCTTCTATCACTGGTGCTGGTGCTCCGACGGCTACTCCCGGCTGGGTCAATCCCCTCCAGGGCCAGACTAACTTCGAAACTTGGCCGTGGGGAGCAGACACTGCGGGTGCAGCAACACAAAATTTGCAGGCTAACAATGGTGGTCGGCCTACCTCCATGGCCAACAATCTTGTGTTGATTGATTTTGTGGATAACCGTACAAATCCTCGGGGAATTAGGCCAATTCCGGTGAATGTGACCTCTGGGGTTCCGGCAGATGCTAATAATGGTTGGAGTGAACTGTGTCCCACCCCTGGCTACGACTCCGCTAATCCCACCCTAGGGGGGTTTATTATGAGTCCGGGGAACGACTTAGCCACTGGAGCTAAATCGACGTTAGGATTCTACACCTGTGTCCGTGGGGCAGATGCGAACAATTTGAACCAGGAAGTTGCAATTTATATTCGAGGGAATGCAGCAGGCCGTCCTGGAATTCCCTTGTCATCTGGTAATTTACCATTTTTGATGGAAACGCGGGTCCTGACCCGAGGCGCGATCGGTAAAGTCAATCAATAGTGTAATTAGCCAGCTTTTAAATCGATTTATAGACCAACTACATTTTCATAACTCCTGGGAGACATAGGATGAATATCCAACGCAGAATCAGCCCCCCTTTGGATCATGCTTCAACCGCTGGCTATACGCTGTTGGAAGTACTCCTAGTTGTGATTATTGTGGGGATCTTGGCTGCGATCGCGGCTCCGGGATGGCTCAGTTTTATGAATAATCAAAGAACCAACTCTGCCCGTTCTCAGATTTTTGATATTTTGCGCCGAGCCCAAACAGAGGCAAAGCAAACTAAGACGCCTCGAGAAGTTCGCTTTGATTTGGCTAATCTCCGCTTAGCCATACTACCCTGCCCAAATTCAGGCAGTGTGGATGCAGCTGTGTCTGCGAATCGAAACTGCACTCAAAATCGAACCGCGATTCCAGATGCTACTGTGACTAAATGGGAAACTTTAGGCAATGGTAATTTGAGTAAAGATAACGTTACGTTTGATAAAACAGGCAATGCGTGGGTTGTCTTTGATAACTATGGGGAGATTGTTCGAGAGACCACTCAGCCAATAGCTACAAATGCCATTTTTAAGATAGGTGTAAAGCCGACACGCGGTGGAACAACCAAATGTGTCATTATTCAGACGGTATTAGGTGGAATGAGAGAAGGTGAAGGGACTGACTGTAATTGATACAGTATTCTCATTTAGATGAATCTGATACTCCAATACTGACTGATAAATTAAAACCCTTTCATAAGTCCTTGAGAGGGTTTTCTATTGCGGTTTGTTGTGCTTACTCGTTTGTGTCCTTACTCTTCCTGACATATATAGCTAAAGCCAGCGACCTTAGGACGTAGACTAGAAGGGAAGTGAGTAATTCCCCCTGCTGACCATGGCCCGCCCCTACAGTGAAGATTTTCGACGCAGAGTTATCGAAGCAATCGAATTGGACGGACTGAAAAAACAAGAAGCCAGTGAACTGTTTCACATCAGTCGCAATACGATTAACCTGTGGCTCCACCGCAAAGCCGAAACCGGAGATATTAAACCCAAGCAACGCCAGTCTC